>NZ_CP045384.1:0-97500 GCF_009363615.1 Ruegeria sp. THAF33
ATGACACAAGAGAAATGGGGACTACTGCGTAACAAGTTGCTGAAGGCCATCGGTCGGAACAATTATACGACCTGGATCGAGCCTTTGGAATTCAAGGAGCTTCAGGACGGCGTGGCGGTTTTCTCGGTGCCGACTAATTTCATGGGCAATTACGTCAGCCAGAATTTTGCGGACCTCATTTTATACGAGCTGAACACCGCAGGTGAAACTGTGCAGCGTCTGGATTTCCGCGTCGCCGCAAACTCGCCTGCCCGGCCCAAGCCAGCTGTCGATACGCCGCCGGTGGCAAAGCCTGAACCTGTCGCCGCGCCGAGCGAGGATCCGGCGCAGGATACATTGGAATCGCTTCAGGCCGCCCCGTTGGATTCCCGCTTTACCTTTGACAGTTTTGTCGTCGGCAAGCCCAATGAACTGGCCCATGCGGCTGCGCGTCGGGTATCCGAGGGCGGGCCGGTGACCTTCAATCCGCTGGTTCTGTACGGCGGCGTAGGGCTGGGTAAGACCCACTTGATGCATGCCATCGCATGGGAGCTGAAAACCAAACATCCGGAACTGAACGTTCTGTACCTGTCGGCGGAACAGTTCATGTACCGGTTCGTGCAGGCCCTGCGCGAGCGTCGGATGATGGATTTCAAACACCTGTTCCGTTCGGTTGACGTTTTGATGGTTGATGACGTGCAGTTCATCGCCGGCAAGGATTCCACTCAGGAAGAGTTTTTCCACACGTTCAACGCGCTGGTGGACCAGAACAAGCAGATCATCATCTCGGCCGACCGCGCCCCGGGCGAGATCAAGGATCTGGAAGATCGGGTGAAATCCCGCCTGCAATGTGGTCTGGTGGTTGACCTGCACCCGACCGATTATGAACTGCGTCTGGGCATTTTGCAGAACAAGGTGCAGCAATACAGCTCATCCTATCCGGACCTGACGATTGCCGATGGCGTTCTGGAATTCCTGGCGCATCGCATCTCGACCAATGTTCGGGTGCTGGAAGGTGCCCTGACCCGTCTGTTCGCCTTTGCCTCGCTGGTTGGTCGCGAGATCGACATGGAACTGACGCAGGATTGTCTGGCGGATGTGCTGCGCGCCTCGGAACGTAAGATCACCGTTGAAGAGATCCAGCGGAAGGTGTCCGAGTACTACAACATCCGGCTCTCTGACATCATCGGCCCGAAGCGCCTGCGTTCTTACGCGCGTCCGCGTCAGGTGGCGATGTATCTGTGCAAGCAGTTGACCAGCCGGTCGCTGCCCGAGATCGGCCGCCGTTTTGGCGGGCGCGATCACACGACGGTCATGCATGGCGTCAAGCGCATTGAAGAGTTGAAGCTGACCGATGGTCAGATCGCTGAAGATGTGGAAATGCTGCGCCGGTCGCTTGAAGCCTGATCCGCGCCTCTAATGCAGGAAACCGCCCCGGTTCCTCGGACCCGGGGCGTTTCTTGTGCGCATTAGTCCACGGTTGGATCAGAACTGGTGCCTGTCAGGCACGCTGCCCTTGACGCTGGACGCAATCCAACCCAGAAATCCGTAAAAAATCCTTGTGCCTCAGGGTGGAACCGCTAACGTGCCAGTCCCGCCCATGTCGGTACGCAAGTCAGAGGAATTGAGGGTATGAAGATCAGCATCGAACGCGGCACCCTTCTCAAGGCCGTTTCGCAGGCCCAATCCGTTGTGGAACGTCGCAACACCATACCCATACTTGCGAATGTGTTGATCGAGGCGGAAGGTGATCAGGCGCTGTTTCGCGCGACCGATCTGGATATCGAAGTGGTCGACAAAGCCCCGGCGCAGGTCGAGAAAGCCGGTTCCACTACCGTGGCCGCGACCACCTTGCACGAGATCGTGCGAAAACTGCCCGACGGAGCGTTGGTCACGCTGACCGCCGACAGCGCGGCAGGGCGTCTGACGGTTGAGGCCGGTCGGTCAAATTTCTCGTTGGCGACGCTGCCGAAAGAGGATTTCCCGGTCATGGCGTCGTCGGAGTATCAATCAAATTTCACGGCTTCGGCTGCCTTGCTGCGTCGGTTGTTCGACAAGTCGAAATTCGCAATCTCAACAGAAGAGACACGGTATTATCTGAATGGTGTCTACATGCATGTGGCCGCCGGATCCGATGGCGGCAAGGTGCTGCGCTGCGTGGCCACCGACGGCCACCGGCTTGCTCGGATCGATGCCGATTTGCCGGATGGTGCAGAGGGCATGCCGGGCGTTATCGTCCCGCGGAAAACCGTGGGCGAACTGCGCAAGCTGCTGGACGATGATGAAATGGATATCGCGGTTTCGGTCAGCGAAACCAAGGTGCGTTTCGCCACGCCGGATATCACGCTGACCTCGAAGGTCATTGACGGAACCTTTCCCGACTACACGCGCGTTATCCCGCAAGGAAATACGCGCAAGCTGGAAGTGGATGCTGCCGAGTTCGCACAGGCCGTGGACCGGGTGGCAACGGTGTCTTCCGAGCGTTCGCGTGCGGTAAAGCTGCAACTGGATGGCGACAAGCTGGTCCTGTCGGTGAACGCTCCAGACAGTGGCGCGGCCGAGGAAGAACTGGCCGTCGCCTATGGTGATGAGCGTCTGGAGATCGGGTTCAATGCCAAATATCTGCTGGAGATCGCGTCTCAGGTGGATCGAGAGAATGCGGTGTTCATGTTCAATTCAGCTGGCGACCCGACCCTGATGCGCGAAGGCAATGATCAGAGCGCGGTTTACGTCGTCATGCCAATGCGCGTCTGATCGCGCGGACGCGCGATGCCTACGGCGGGAGTATTTTTGAAAAGATGAAGGGAGGGGTCATGGGATTGGCCCTGACCGAGCTTACGGTCTCGCATTTTCGGTCTCACAAGCTGGCGCGGTTGTCTCTGGACGGGCGACCGGTGGCGATTCACGGGCCGAACGGGGCGGGCAAGACCAATATTCTGGAAGCGGTATCCTTGTTTTCACCCGGTCGCGGAATGCGGCGGGCAAGCGCGGCCGAGATGACGCGGCGGCCCGAGGCGTTGGGCTGGAAACTGTCGGGACTGTTGCAATCGCAGGGTCAGAATTTCGAAATCGAAACCTGGTCTGAGGGTGGTGCAGCACGGCAGGTGAGGATTGATGGAAAATCCGCCACCCAGATTGATCTGGGTAAACTTGCGCGGGTGGTCTGGCTGGTTCCATCCATGGACCGCCTGTGGATTGAAGGGGCCGAAGGCCGGCGCCGGTTTCTTGATCGCATTGCGCTCAGTTTTGATCCGTCTCATGCAGAGGCCTCGCTGACGTACGAAAAAGCAATGCGCGAACGGAACCGTTTGCTGAAAGAGCAGGTTCGGGACGAGCATTGGTATGCTGCGCTTGAGGGTCAGCTGGCAGAGATGGGGCATCGTATCCACGCAGCGCGATTGGCGGCGTTGAGTCATCTGCGGGTGGCGCAGGACCAGGCGGAAACGGCTTTTCCGTCTGCCGAGTTGGAATTGGTGCAAACCGAAGGCGCGATGCCGGAAACGGCTGAGGATTTGCGCGAGACTTTGAATGAAAGCCGGTTCAGGGATCTGGCTGCGGGTCGGACTTTGGTTGGGCCGCATCGGTCAGACTTGTATGGCGTCTTTGCTGCCAAGGGTGTTCCCGCCAAGGATTGTTCGACCGGTGAGCAGAAGGCGCTGCTGGTTTCATTGATTCTGTCCAATGCCCGAGCTTTGGCCGCAATGGTGGGTGCGCCACCGATCGTGTTGCTGGATGAGGTGGCTGCTCATCTGGACGCGGGTCGGCGCGCTTCACTTTATGACGAGATTTGTGCGTTGGGTGCTCAGGCCTGGATGACGGGCACCGGGCCTGAACTGTTTGAGGAGTTGGGTGACCGGGCCCAGACGCTGATCGTGACCGAAGGCGATGAGGGGTCGGTCGTGGCGGCTTAGGCCGGTTCGTTGACTTTGCGCTCCCACAGGAAACCGCGCATGACTTCATCGACCGGTGTTTTGGCCATGTGGTTGACGTAGTTTGACATGGTTTTTTGTGCCAGGCCCAGCACCACGTCCAGAACCGCACGATGCGAATAGCCCGCGTCGAAGAACGCCTGAAGCTGTTCCTCGGTCGGGTTGCCACGGGTTTCCATCACTTGCAGGGTGAAGGTGCGCAGCGCTTCGAGCTTGGGCGAAGGCAGTGGGGTTTCATTGCGCAAAGCCTCAGTTATCTCGTCTGATACCTTCATCATCTTTGCGATGCCGGTGTGCGCGGGCACGCAGTAATGGCATTCGTTTTCCACATTGATGGTCTGCCAGACGACGGTCTTCTCATCGTTGTCAAAATCGGTCTGCAAGAACAGGCTGTGCAGAACTTGATAGCCTTCAAGGTGCTGTGGGCTTTCTGCCATTACCTTGTGCAGGCCCGGCAAACGGCCAAAGGCGGCCTGGGACTTTTCCAGCAGTGGTTTGGATGCTTCGGGTGCGGATTCGATATCATGAGACGGGAAAGTGGCCATGTCGGAACTCCTGTTTTTGGCGCGATGGGTAGTATTTAGGGTTTCTTGAGTGATCACTCAAGTATATATTTGAGTAAACGTTCAAGAATTGGTGATGCCGATGCCCCGAAAACCCGCATATGATCGCGACGCGTTGATCGAGAAGGCCCGTGACATCTTTTGGCGTCAGGGCTGGGCTGGTACGTCGCTGAAGGACCTTGAGCGGGAATTGAAGCTGAAACCTGGCAGTTTCTACGCGGCTTTCGGGTCGAAGGATGCGCTCTATGCGTTGACGCTGGAAAGCTACACGCAAGAAGGCGTGGCGCGCCTGAACGCCCTTGCTGAAAGACTGGGGCCGAAGGAAGCGCTCAAGGCGCAACCTCGTTTGGTCATCGAAGCGGTCGAGAACCCGGCAAAGGCTTGCATGTTGGCAAAGACATATGCCGAGTTGCAGGCGAAGGATCATGCGCTTGCGGATCAGGCCGCGCTTCACATGGCGGAAATGAAGGCGTGTTTCGCCGACCTGTTTCGCAGCGCCCAGGCTGCCGGTGAAATCCGGCCTGAACATGACCCAGATCGGCTGGCGGCCCGGTATCAGTCGGACATTCTGGGGCTTCGGTTATCGGCCGAACGCAAGGATGTCGATGCGCTGGAAATCGCGGCGGATATCGCTTCTGACATCGACCGGTTATGAGGTGGATTCGGATGGGCAGAAAACGACCCGAGTACACACAAAATATTGGGGGATCGCGTGACAATCCCCACCAGAAAACGTATAAGGTACCAAAATAATATAGGTACTGACTGAATGTCCGAAGACGCACAGGCTCCTCAAGAATACGGCGCAGATTCCATCAAAGTTCTCAAGGGCTTAGAAGCCGTTCGCAAACGCCCCGGGATGTATATCGGGGACACGGATGATGGATCGGGCCTGCACCACATGGTGTATGAGGTTGTCGACAACGGAATTGACGAAGCGTTGGCGGGTCACGCCGACCATGTGACCGTGAAAATTCACGCGGATTCCAGCGTTTCGGTCAGCGATAACGGCCGCGGAATTCCTGTTGATATCCACCCGGAAGAAGGCGTTTCAGCGGCAGAGGTCATCATGACCCAGCTGCACGCGGGCGGCAAGTTCGACAGCAACTCGTACAAAGTGTCGGGCGGCCTGCATGGCGTGGGTGTTTCGGTGGTAAACGCCCTGTCGGATTGGCTGGAGCTGCGCATCTGGCGCGCGGGCAAAGAGCACGTGGCGCGATTTGAGGGTGGTGAAACGGCAGAGCATCTGAAGGTTGTCGGCGAATGCGGCGATCGTACGGGAACCGAAGTGCGGTTTCTGGCGTCGACCGACACGTTCTCGAATCTCGAATACTCGTTCGAGACGTTGGAAAAACGGCTGCGCGAACTGGCCTTCCTGAACTCGGGCGTGCGGATCATCCTGATCGACGAACGCCCTGCCGAGCGGCTGGAAACCGAGCTGTTCTACGAGGGCGGCGTGAAGGAATTCGTCAAGTACCTCGACCGATCCAAAACGCCGGCCATGCCCGAGCCGATCTATATCAAGGGCGAGCGCGACGATATCGGTGTCGAGATCGCCATGTGGTGGAATGACAGCTACCACGAAACGGTGCTGCCATTCACCAACAACATCCCGCAGCGCGACGGCGGGACCCATGTGGCTGGGTTCCGGGGGGCTTTGACCCGGACGATCAACAACTATGCGCAGTCCAGCGGGATCGCGAAAAAGGAAAAGGTCAGCTTCACCGGTGACGATGCGCGCGAAGGTTTGACCTGCGTATTGTCGGTGAAAGTGCCCGATCCGAAATTCTCGTCCCAGACCAAGGACAAGCTGGTTTCCTCCGAGGTCCGTCCGGCTGTCGAAGGTCTGATGAATGAAAAACTGGCCGAGTGGTTCGAAGAAAACCCCAACGAGGCCAAGAATATTGTCGGCAAGATCATCGAGGCTGCGTTGGCCCGGGAAGCTGCGCGGAAGGCGCGCGAGCTGACCCGGCGCAAGACGGCGATGGATGTGAACTATCTGGCTGGCAAGCTGAAGGATTGTTCCGAGAAAGATCCGTCGAAAACCGAAGTTTTCCTCGTCGAGGGTGACTCGGCAGGTGGATCGGCACAGACCGGACGGGATCGTCTGAC
Organism: Ruegeria sp. THAF33; assembly: GCF_009363615.1. Lineage (NCBI taxonomy): Bacteria > Pseudomonadati > Pseudomonadota > Alphaproteobacteria > Rhodobacterales > Roseobacteraceae > Ruegeria > Ruegeria sp. THAF33. The sequence continues at coordinate 6,584 of NZ_CP045384.1, forward strand.
GCAGGCGGTTCTGCCCTTGCGGGGGAAAATCCTGAACGTGGAACGCGCCCGGTTCGACCGGATGCTGTCGTCTCAGGAAATTGGCAACCTCGTCATGGCGCTGGGTACGGGCATTGGCCGCGATGAATTCAACATTGAAAAGCTGCGCTACCACAAGATCGTCATCATGACCGATGCGGATGTGGACGGCGCGCATATCCGGACCCTGTTGCTGACCTTCTTCTATCGGCAGATGCCAGAGCTGATCGAGGGCGGGTACCTCTATATCGCGCAACCGCCGCTGTACAAGGTTTCCCGCGGGAAGTCAGAGGTTTACCTGAAGGATCAGGCCGCTCTGGATGACTATCTGATCAATCAGGGCGTCGAAGGCGCGGTTCTGAAACTCGGCTCGGGTGAGGAAATCATCGGTCAGGATCTGACCCGCGTGGTGGACGAGGCGCGTCAGCTGAAACGTGTGCTGGACGCGTTTCCAACGCATTACCCGCGGCATATTCTGGAACAGGCCGCCGTGGCCGGTGCCTTTGTGCCCGGCGCGGTCGATGCTGACCTGCAAGGTGTGGCTGATAAAGTCGCCGCACGGCTGGATCTGATCGCGTTGGAATACGAACGCGGTTGGCAGGGTCGGATCACACAGGATCACGGCATCCGGCTGGCCCGTATCCTGCGCGGTGTCGAAGAGGTCCGCACGCTGGATGGCCCGATGCTGCGCTCGGGCGAGGCGCGCAAGACCGGCAGCTTTACGCAGAGCCTGCAAGAGATCTACAACTCTCCGGCCACATTGAACCGTCGTGATCGCAGCCAGATGATTCACGGTCCGCTGGACTTGTTGCGCGCCATTCTGGAAGAGGGTGAAAAGGGCTTGTCCTTGCAGCGCTACAAAGGCCTGGGTGAGATGAACCCTGACCAGCTGTGGGAAACGACACTGGATCCGGATGCGCGGACACTGCTGCAAGTGCGCGTGGATGACATGGTTGAGGCGGATGATCTGTTCACCAAGTTGATGGGTGATGTCGTGGAACCTCGTCGGGAGTTCATCCAGAAAAACGCCTTGAGTGTTGAGAATCTGGATTTCTGATCATGTTGTAGCAAGTTCCTTTGCCGAACAGACCTGCGAATGAAGTCGGATGAACAGCTTTATCTGACTGGTCCCTTGAAATTCTGGACTGATCATTCCACATCTATGCCATGAACAAAGAAACCCTTCCAATTGCCGACATCAAGTCGCCCGTAGGCCCGGGTAGGCCTCGTGCCTTTGACGAAGCCGATGCTTTGGAAAAAGCCTTGTGCGTATTTTGGCACAAGGGCTACGAGGCCGCGTCGGTGGACGATCTGACCAAGGCCATGGGTTTGAGCCGTTCCAGCTTCTATGGAACCTTCGGAAACAAGCAGGCATTGTTTCGCAAAGCCCTCAGCCACTATTCAAGACGTGGTTTGAAAGCTTTGCACGACGTCGCGGACGCGGGCGGAGATGACCCCGTCGGCGCGATAATGGAAGCCTTGGCGAACCCGCAAGGAGGTCGTGACGGCTGCATGCTGATCAACTGCCTTACCGAGCTTGCCCCGCATGATGATGAAGTGGCCGATCTCGGACGCCACCATTTGGAGAGCATTGACAAAATTATTGCGGAAGCGCTTGAGCCTTCAGATCCAAGTCTGGCGCTCGACAGGGCGCGCGCCTATGCCTCCCTTGCCATTGGCACACTAGCCTTGCGTAAGGCGGGCGTTCCCGCTGAGCAGATATCGCAAACCCTGAAACAAGCCCGGTTGGTGATTTCACCATAAGGTCTCCCGCCACCATTACGAAATGAAACCTAACACAAACTCAAACAAGAGACAGTGAGCACAATATTGGACTAGTTGGTCCAATAATATCTGAACGAAGTTTACCAAAGAAGGAAGCAGCAATGGCTGATGAAAAACTGTTCTCGGGCATCAAAGCTGGCGCAATCGAGCTGAAGAACCGCATTGTCATGGCGCCACTTACCCGTAACCGGGCAAGAGCTGAGGATGACAGTGTCCATGAATTGCAGGCCGAGTACTACGCGCAGAGGGCAGCTGCTGGTCTGATCATCACGGAAGCATCGCAAATCTCGCCCCAAGGCAAAGGCTATGCCTGGACGCCCGGCATTTATTCCAAAGCACAAATCGACGGCTGGAAAAAAGTGACTGAGGCCGTCCATGCCAAAGACGGGAAGATCGTGATCCAGCTTTGGCATGTCGGACGGATTTCGCATTACAGCTTGCAGGAGGGTGGTGAAGCCCCTGTTGCGCCATCCGCAATTGGCGCTAAGGCCAAGACGTTTGATGGTGAGCAGTTTGTTGAAACTTCCGAACCGCGGGCTCTGGCCATCGAAGAAATTGCTGACATCGTTGCGGACTACCGGAGGGCCGCGGAAAACGCCAAAGAGGCTGGTTTCGACGGTGTAGAGGTCCATGCAGCCAACGGATACCTTATCGATCAGTTCCTGCGCGACGGGTCGAACAAGCGTGAAGACGAATACGGTGGTCCTGTTGAGAATAGAGCGCGATTCTTGAAAAAGGTGATGGACGCTGTTGTCGACGTGTGGGGCGCCGACCGCGTCGGTGTCCGCCTCAGCCCGTTCTCGGACGCTAACAACATTTTCGACAGCGATCCACAGGCGACATTCTCGCATGCGATCAAATTGTTGAATAGCTATGGGTTGGCCTATCTCCATCTCGTAGAAGGGCAGACCGGCGGCCCGCGCGATATTCCTGAAGGTGGTGACCTAAAGGCGCTCTATGAATTGTTTGACGGAGTTAAAATGGGCAACAACGCTTATGACCGAGACATGGCGATTGAAGCGGTCGAGACCGGCGCCGTCGATCTGGTGGCCTTTGGTCGGCCGTTTATTTCCAACCCGGATCTTGTGAACCGGCTGGAGAAAGACGCCGCACTGAATGAGCTCGATCCAACCACTCTCTACGGCGGCAATGAAAAAGGGTATAACGATTATCCGGCACTGGAAGAGGAAGCAGTCGCCGCAGAGTGATACATCGCTCTTAACCCCTTAGCGACGGGCTATACCAAGCAAAGTGAGCGCGCCGGGTTGGACGCGCTCACCCAGCAACTACGGAGATCTCTATTCTTAAGGCGAGGGCCTATCACAAGCCTGAAAATGAACTGCTGCCATATGATCAAGTTGGAATTTATCCTATCAGGATGCATCCTTGTTTGAGAGGCGCCCGGTTTTAGTTGAGGGAGACGTGCAGTGGCTACAATCAATTGAACGCGTTTCTCGAGCCGCGCAGTGTCGTCAGTAAAACGTGCAAAATAATTCAGTCTTTTGGCGTAGTCTTTGCGGTTACGGCCCCTTGCGTTGCTGAATCCCGCAAAGGTCCTCCTTAGGAACCTTGGGTTCTATGCAGCCTTTCTTGCTTGGACTTTCGCAAATGTCTGCGATGCGCAGAAAGCGGGCTGTGCAAAGTCGTCCGGATTCGTCAATTCTTGCAATCTTCAATGGCTTTCAACGCTGTAAAGCTTTCGGACCAAGTCCAATCATTCGAGTTCAACGTCGCTTTGTACCTCTGAATGTGACATCAAGGATTGACCCTAGAACACTTTGCATCGGCTGCGATACGACGTGTTTGATCAGTATCTAGTCAGAGTATCAAGTATCGCTTGCCGCGTTGCGTCATCATTGTGGAAGATCCTGCCGGCGAGAAACTCCGATGGAAACTCAGGCCACGTTTTGCGCATTTCAGTGACCAGTCGTTGTGCTTCTTGCGAATGTCCCAGCTGATCCTGCGCAACGGCCTGAAATAGGAGCGACGGAGCACTCACGGGCGCACCGGCAGCGGGCGCGCCTTGAAATGCTTCGACAACCTTTTCGTAATTCCCGAGCATAAGCTGCGATACACCCCAAATATTACGTGCGCCAAAGCGGCCCGATCCTGACCTTAGTCTTTCGGGATTGCTAACCTCGGCAGCAAGTTCCGGTGCGTTAGCCAGGATGGCTGTGATGCCGACAAGATCCAGGATATGACCATCATTCGGAGCAAGTTCGACGGACATTCTTGCATATTTTTTAGCCTCGACTGGATTATTTTGGGCAGCCAATACCCAACCATTTGCGCCGTTTGCCCAGGCATCTGTCGGAGACAGATCAAGCGCCCTTCCCGACATCTCCGAAGCCTTGCTGATAAGGTCATCTCTTTGCGCTGTGTCCGGGGACAAAATAGCCAAAGTCGCCAGAACTTGTGCCGATCCGGCGTAGCCATCGGAAAGTGCCGGGTCCAACTCCGTGGCATGCTGGAACATTCCTAATGCTATTTGCTGTCGTTTGACATCGAAAACAGGAAAAAACATTCCTCTGGCTTGATCCGCAAGGTTAGCCGCCTGAAGTCTCGTCAAAGACTGCTCACCAAGGGCTGCTCTTTCAGCCTGTCCTAGGGATTGGGTTGGGGGCAAAACCACATTGCTATCTTGAACCAGCCAAAAGCCAAGTCCAGTAATCAGTACAAGGCCACCCAGTCCAAACGGCAGCATTTTTTTCAAACGCGGATGTTCTGCAAGCACATCGCTACTCGGTACCTCTGAAGTGTCGTATGCTGTCGTATTTTTTTGCGAAAACCGTGGCTTGTATCCACCCGGATCAACAAAAATGCGAACCCCTTTGCCGTTCCATTGATCTTCGTAAAACTCATGAAGCAGTCGACGCAGCCGTCTGGCTTCAACGCGAACGAGATTTCGGCCACCGGTGCCATCAATACTTCGACCGTAAACTTCGACTGCGATTGCTTTGCCACGGATTTGGGCGCCGCGACCAGCGAGAGTTTCTTCGACCACGTAAGTAATAAATTGCTGGAGTCGCGGCGAAGCCTGGAACGCGACGCTTGAAACAACGCTCTGAAGTGCTTGTCGGACAAGCTCCGGCGATGGCGGTGCAATATCTTGATCTATCGGCAATTCATTAGCTTGGTTCAAAGCAAACTCACCCCCAACTCACGGTGACTCACTTGGCCTGCATCGTCAACCGCACTCATCTTGATCTGAGAATAGATAGTGGGAACCATGGATAATCCAGTGACTTGGGAACTGAGTGACGAGCTTCCAGAGCTTTCCGATGCGCTCTCAGGGTTTAACGAAACGGATGCGTTGCTCAGCGAGGCAATCGAAGACCTGAAGAAAGTATCGGCACTGTTGGATGACACATCAATACCAGCCCCAGAGCGCGCGGAATGGACCCACATCAAATCTGAGCTGATCAACGAGCTTCGCCGGATGGTGAAGCGAAGCCTTCGCAACACTTCTAACTGAGGACTGGTCCATGACTAAGGAAGACACTGGGAAAGACCTGGACAACAAACAGGGGCAACCAACAGAGCAAATCGAAGACCCGTCGCGGCGGAGTGTTCTAAAGGGCTTGGCCACTGGAGCGGCCGCGACAGGGGCAGCTGGGTTTGCGGCAGGAAGTGCCGAGGCCCACGAAGGAGACGGCCCCCTGGGAGAAACACTCAAGAACCCATATGGCGGTCGACCCGCAGGCGGCATATCATTGCCAGAGTACTTCCGCCCGACGAAGTACATGACCGGTTCAAACGCGAACTATTTTCCACTGAGTGAGGAGTTGGGGCCAGATGAGATGCGCATCTCATTCTGTGGTTCAACACCGTATCCACCGCGCGAAGATCAGGCGGGTACTTGTATCATGGTGGAGTTGGGGAATGGAAAGCGGTTCTTCTTCGATTTTGGCTCCGGTTGTGTCCGCAACATCGTTGCCATGCAAGTACCGGGGCAACTGATCAACGACATCTTCATCTCTCACCTACATGTCGACCACTATGCCGACATTCCGTATATTTACCCGTTCCGTGCCTGGTCGGGTGGCTACACGCCATTGCGCATTCACGGTCCCTCTGGTCGGACACCGGAACTTGGGACCGCCGGAATGGTCAAAGGCATGCAACAGATGCTCAAATGGCATCTAGAGGCCTTTGATGTGTTCCCGATTGGGGACGGCTACGAGATCGAAGTCAATGAATTCGATTTCCGTCAGGAAGGCGGCATCGTTTATGACGAAGATGGCGTGACTGTCCGGTCCTGGCCACGAAGCCATGCCAAGGACGGTGCGGTTGGCTATCGACTCGATTGGAACGGGCTGAGCTTTGTATGGACCGGCGATGGTCGCCCGGATGAGCTTTCACGAAAATACGGCGAAGGTGTTGATGTCTTTGTAACCGAAATGTCGGGACAGGATATTGGTCAGCTGATGACCTACAAATATGGTATCCCACAAGATCTCTTTAACTACACTATCGATACGCATCACACCTCCCACTATGCCGTGGGTAAGCTCTTTGCTGACACAAGGCCGCGTTTGGGAATGGTGACACACTATACCCAGGACGAAGACATCGATGCAGAAATGCTGGCTGGTATTCGCGCCCACTACGACGGTCTGTTCCAATGGGGTCTCGATGTAGCCGTTGTGAACGTGACCAAGGATGCAATCTGGTACAGGAAAGCTGCACTGCCCGGAAAATCCGGTACTGTTCCGCCATTCCGCGAACTGGCTGCGGCAGCCGAGGCCGGACGTATCGAGCTTCCAGATGAAATCACACTACCGAACCCGAGGCTCACCCGAGCAGATCAGCAAGATCAGAAGTACAGAGATATGGAGATTGATCCACGCGAGTACTACCCAACTGACGTTTTCCGAGCACCCGGCGGGGACTGGCCGCAGGACTTTACCATCAAAGTTTCGGATGTAATCGGCACGCGTGATGAAGACTGAGAGGAGATCGAACGATGATTGAATTTGGTTCGACTTCTGCGATCCCCGTGACGATCCTTACCGGCTTTCTAGGAGCCGGTAAGACAACACTTTTGAACCGCATCCTGACAGGCAATCACGGGTTGCGGGTTGCGGTTCTGGTAAATGACTTTGGATCCATCAATGTCGATGCCGATCTTGTAGTCGGCCTCGAAGATGATGTGATGAGCCTGGCTAATGGTTGCGTTTGTTGCTCGATACGAGATGACCTGATCGAAACGGTGGAAGCCGTACTTGCCCGGCCTGAGAAGCCGGAATACATCGTCCTTGAGGCAAGTGGTGTGTCCGACCCGTCGTCTATCGCGATGACATTTACCGATCAGAAGTTTCGGGACATGATCCGCTTGGACAGCCTAATGTGTCTTGTCGATGCGGAACAGCTATTTGCTGCGCCGGAACAAATGGAACTGAAGCTCCGTCAAATCGCGTTCTCGGACATGGTTATTTTAAACAAGGTCGATCTCGTCGACAGGGCAGCTGTTCAGAAGGTGCACGATTGGCTTGGGTCTCGCTTCCGTCGATATCGCCTGGTCGAAGCTGTCAATGCCGACGTCCCACTGGATATACTTCTTTCCGTTGGTCGCTTTGCCGCCGAACAGCTCGAAACAACAATACCCGATCATCACGAACATGGACCAGATTGTGGTTGCCGCCACTCTGATCACTCGGACAGTTTTTCAACAACCATGATGAAAGCTGAACGCCCGATAAGCCTATCTTCTCTCCGGAACGCAATTCGGAAGCTTCCAGGCGATGTCTATCGCCTCAAGGGTTTTGTTTTTAGCGAGGAGGACCCGGATCATCGCATTCTCGTTCAGGTCGTTGGAAAACGTATGGACATCGCAAGGGATGGGGTATGGGGCCACCGAAAACGCGAAACAAGGCTTGTTGCAATAGGTGCACCGGGTGCCCTGTCAGAATGCGAGCTTTCCGATGCGTTGTTGGCGACCGTATAGCGGCAAGTTCGACCAAACTTGCTTGCGTGTGATTCTTAAATTCCAACTCGTAACCGCTCGAAAACCCGCAGCGCCAAGGACCAAATAAGGAGAAACACCTGATTGCTGAAACAGATTGGGAAATTGGTTCAAGCGATCACATGACCCGCACCTGCCACTGCGTTTGTATTATCGGGCACGGCTGTATGCGCGCAGGACCTCTCAGGTCCAGAACTTGAAGATGCCGCCCCAGAACCCGGATTGCCGTGTTCAGCCGGAGGACAAGATGCCGAGTTGTTTTCTGCTTTCTACGGGCCCGGGGCGTTACCTCGGGTTTCAAATCTCCTTTTCTGGGGTTCTAGGGGCAAATTCAGGATGCCTATATTTTTTCAACCGAGGAAAATCTGGAAGCCATGCAGCGGGTGACGTCAGTGTTTTAACAAAGTCAGGCGAGGTCGGAACAATGCGCTGCGCGTCAGTGTTGCACGCCAATGTTCCCGGTGAATTGCGTGCGACGCTTCTCATCAGGGACTTTGGGAACGATTCCGACGATCCACCCGTGGCAGTCTAAGTTATTGGCTACCTGCATTTCATCGAGGCCGCACTTGATCTCCGAGGCGCGATTGTAGCCGTAACTTCGAAAGCAATTATTGGCTGAACCACGATAGGCAAAAGGTATTAATCTGATCCAAGACACCCGCCGAGGCGTATTTATCAAGTACCTCTTAACAAGGAGAAAAGAATGCTTCCACCCAGCATTATCGCTGCGACCCTTGGATTTTTCGCAGCCACTTCGCTTCAAGCTGGTGTTCAAATTCGCTTCGTAGAGGGCGCACCAAAGGATCGTTTTGTTCTGACAAATGTCGGAACGTGCGACGTCGTAGCCTCGACCGTCAAAATTGACTTGTCGCAATCTGCCGGAAGCTTGATTTTCGACGTTACCGAAAAAGGCGCTGGCGTGGAGGTTTTTCAACCTCTCGAATTCGTTGAAGGTGCTGACGCACTGCGTCAGCTTCCGTCGGTCGTGGACGGGCAAAATACAATTGAACTTGAGATCGCCTCCCTCGCGGCAGGGGAACAACTCGCTTTTACCATCGATGTAGATGACACCATTGGGCAACGCGAAATCACTGTTTCTGGGTCGGAGATCGAGGGCGCCATGGTGTCATATACTGCCTCGGATGAGACCAATACTGCGACCTTCTCTTCCGAAGCGTTCGTCAACGTGATGACCAAGGATTGCTGAGAGCTGCCCGGCAATGTCGGACTGGTTGATCCGCATAGCATTTCTTGTGCTCATGCTCGGAGGCGGCATCCTGATCGGGATACTAACCGCACCCGGTGATTGGTATGCGCAACTTTCTAAACCTGCTTTCAATCCACCAAATTGGATTTTTGGCCCGGTTTGGACGGCGCTTTATGTATTGATCGCGATGGCGGGCTGGCGCCAGTTCGAAGCAGACCGGAGCTCGGCCGCCATGAAGTTGTGGTGGGCGCAGATGGGGCTGAACTTTTTGTGGTCACCAACCTTTTTCGTACTGCAAATGCCGTGGGTTGCCTTTGTGGTCATTGTTGCGTTGCTGGCTGTCATCTTCGTGTTCATCGCTCGGGTGAGGAACTCGGATCCAGTCTCCGCGCTGGCCTTCCTGCCGTATTGTGCATGGGTCGCATTTGCCACGGCGCTTAATCTTTCTATTGCGATACTGAACTGAGAAGGAACAACATGCGTGCCAACTTCTTTGGGCTTTTTTCGGGGCTTGTTATGCTCGGATCTACAATGGCACAGGCTGATGAAAACCTTGCTGAGGACTTTTCCAAGTCTCCCGAGACGCGTTGGGACTATGTTGCGGACACAGTCATGGGAGGCGTCTCTTCAGGGAAAGTGCAGTTTCGTACGGAAGGTGATGTCGCATTCGCGCATCTGACCGGAACCGTCAGTACAAAAAACAACGGTGGCTTCATCCAGTTCCGACGCAAGTTGCCTGATCGGCCCGATGTTGGCGTATCGGGCGTAAGGCTGTTGGTCCGGGGTAACGGCGAGCAATATTTTGTTCACCTCAGGACACGTGGCACCGTGCTTCCTTGGCAATACTATCAGGCCGAGTTTCCAACTTCAGAAGACTGGACCGAAGTCTCTTTGCCTTTGTCAGCCTTCAAGGCTTCAGGTGCTATGTTGCGCGCTATTCCCGTCGCTGACGAAATCACCTCGGTTGGAGTTGTAGCCTATGGGCGCGATCACGAGGCCCGTGTGGATGTCAGCGAGATTGGGTTTTACTGAAGGTCGCCCGGGCGATGGCCAGAAATACGTCTGGGCGTCCCCCTTTCGGTGTAGCCGCGCCCCCAAAAAGGGCGACATGCCATCAGATTATTTGTCAAAAAGACCTAAAGCTGCGACCCAATTGGCAAAATACTCAGGAAACCGGAAACTATGTGATCCCAGGCTGATCCAGTCGGCTCGGATTCATATTCAAGGACGTTGCCATCATCATCTCTTGTCGTCCATCTAAGCTGGCCAGCTTGCTCGAGTGTGACGTGATATGTGTATGCGGGCAGCGCATCGTCTAGGGCACCCATCGTCTGTGCAGTCAATGCTGGCGAGTCAATCAGAATTCCCATCTCGGTGTTGATGTTGACAGACCGGGGGTCCCAGTTGAACGACCCTACGAACAAGTATCGGTCATCAACCGCAAATGCCTTGGAGTGTAGGCCTGATCGCGATTGAGCCCAGTTAATCCCGCGGCGTTGAACTTGATAAGCGTCGGGTCGCAGTTCGTACAGTTCTACTCCACCGCGTAAAAGTGCTCGGCGTTTTTTAGCGTAGTGTGCGTAAACGGGTGCGACGTCGTTAGACGCAAGTGAATTGGTTACGACCTTTACGTCGACCCCGCGCCTCTCGAGTTCGGTCAACCATTTCACGCCGTTGTTGCGCGGCACGAAATAGGCGGACACGATATTCACCTCACTGCGGGCATTCTCAAAATACGGAAGCAATTGAGATGCCAGAACGGGGTCTGAACTATCCAGACCCGCCGCTTTTGAAGGTGGATCAGCATATAGTTTCGCAGGCTGCCAATCCAGTGACAGGGCTCCATCTGCGAAGTTCTCTTGTGCTGACTTTCTGAGGGCGGCGCCGTACTGCGTTTGCTTCGCTTCTTCGACCAGTTCCTTCAACCTGCTTCGTGCATCGCTAAGGTCAAATTCTTCGGGTTCCCCAACGACCGCACGTGCCGGAACGGCGAACTCGCTGTTCCAGTAAGAGTCAAAGCTACGCGACACTTCGCGTACAACGGGGCCTGCGGCCAGCACATCCAGATCAGCGTAGTTCATTTCTTCCCGTGCCAGAAAGTACTCGGCACCGATGTTTCTTCCACCCACAATCGTGAACACATTGTCTGCCGTCATGGACTTGTTGTGCATTCTTCGATTGATGCGTTTGAAATCTGTGATACCCGCAATCAAAAGGCTCTGATCTCGCCAAAATGGATTGAATAGCCTGATCTCAATATTTTTGTGATTGTCCAACGCGGCCGTCATCGCGTCATAGCTGGACGTGTCCATGTCATCCAGCAACAATCGGACACGAACACCCCGATCTGCTGCCTGCAAAAGACTGGCTGCAAAAAGGTGACCTGTTGGGTCGTTGTGTAGAAGGTAGTATTGCGCGTCTATCGTTCGCTCGGCAGCAGCCGCCAACAGCAGCCGTGAAACAAACGCTTCTTCTCCATCACTGATCAGCTTGATGCCTGACCGACCGTCTTTGGGGTCCCCAAGGCGATCGGCCGCCTGGCCCAGAGCCGTGCCCGAATTCGCCGGCAGCGCAGCCGATGCTGTCTTTTCATATGTACGGGATTTTGGAGCGCAAGCGACAAGAAACAGCGCGCAACAAACCCCAATCACGAACTTCCATTGCGCCATAGGTTTCCTCCAACCGTATGCCCTAAGTGACTACGCCGGACCATGCGATGGCAAGTTTGTTCTATGACGCCTGAGGTTGTTTCGTTTGTAAGTGTTGATTTCGCATACCAGCAATGGCGGAATTGTCAGTCTGATGCCGGGCGACGGTTTGATGGCTCTTTTTGGAGTTCCGCAGCCACCGCCGAACTTTGCGCAAAGCTCAGTGTAGGAAGGACATCAAATGCATAACATGATTGAGATGTAAGTTCACGAGCGGCGCTCAGAAGGGAAAAGTGACCTGAAAATCAGCATCGGAATAGCGACTGGCGAAGTCGTCGCGGGCTATGCCGGTACAGATAATCGGGCGACGTATACTTGTATCGGATCGACCGTAAACCTTGCTGCTTACCTTGGGACAGAGACGCAGAAAACCAGAAGCCTTTAATTGATTGATCAAGAAGTCTTCGATCTGTCGGTGGCGGCATATGTGTTGGACACATTTGGTGGAACCATGATCAAGGGTTTCTCCGATCCATTCGGCATCCATGCGCTATGACCAATCGAGCGACCTCAAAAAATGGCTGAAACACTTGAAGTATTCGACGCAGTTTATGAGGGCTTAGAGCGTAAAGCAGAACAGTCAGCAAGTTCGGACTATCGGTCAGGGGCGTACCAAATTGGCGAAGTGTATGCGCGTTCCTGCGCTGTCAATGGGACATTGTCTGGCATTTGTATTCCAAACTTAACGGCATCATACGCCGTCCAGCGGGGTGTCGGAATTTCGATCACTCGGGCGTAGTAAAACGCGCTTTCTGACGGATCAAAGTCGGGATCCTGCCACACGGTTCCTAACTCAGAAGCACCTATCGTGTTGGTCCACGAGGGGATTGAAAGGTTAACTGTGGTGCCTACGGATGGCAGCTTACCAGCGGCATCTGGTTCGCGGGAACCGGACCAGGCCACATCGTAGACTTTTTCCCGTTGCTCTCCATCTCCATCTAACCAACCCTTTATGATCTGGATTCGATCCAAGTTTGCTCCCATCGGATCACGAAGCGCGTATACCAGAAAAGTAGGAGAGCCTTCCCCACGGCCAAGATCGCCACCCATCGGCACACCTTTGGTGTATCCCACAAGCGCCAAGTCCCGCCGCAAGGCATCCTCTTCGGTAAAAGTATATCCACCGAACATACGGACGCGCATTCGGGGACCTGTTGTTGCGTAAGTTTCACGCCGATGCATCGCATCCCAGATGGCTGTGCGGGAATTCTCCTCGGCCCATACTGCTGTCAGACCGCCGGTAATATATTGCGACGACCGCAGCGCAACCGTCCCGTCAGCATACGTCTTGCTGACATGTTGGCTCCGTTCTTCGCTGGGCTCGTAGCCGGTAAATTTTCCGAAGAAATTGTCGTTGTCAGGGGCGGTCAAACCTGTGTGCGTGTCACTGGCCCCACCCAAACCAAACTTGAAAGGGTTCACCCCTAAAATTTTTTGAAGCGACAGGCCGCGAAGCAACCCGGATCGGGCATATTCGCCGGGCAGCATATCCGTCTCTTTTCGAACCGAAGCATCAAGGTTACCGAAGTCCCACGTTTCGAAGTCAGCAAATTCATCGTCAGGTGAAAGGAACGGGTGAGCCTCACCGTCCCCCTTTATCTGGGTTGGTTCATATAGCCTTTCCCATTTGTTTCGCGCTTCTGCGTATGCGGGATCTAACGGTACCCCGTCTGCAAAATCGTCAACGAGCGGGAACATCCAGCCGTTCGATAAGTTTCCATTGTGCGGAATAGCAAGCACACGCCCGCCGGTTGTTTGCTCATAGTTTTCCAACCACTTCCAAAGATCACGAGGGTTTGGTGAGCCGACCGGGGGCGTCGTTGTATAAGGCAGTATCTGCCTTGTGAGCTCAGGGCCGTCGCGAAATATCACGTTTCGGTGCAAATTGTTCCCTGCAACGAGAGATGTCCATTCATAGGCTATGAAGGTGCTGAACACGCCGGGGTCATTGTACTCCTCCGCGGCATCAATAATGTCGTCCCAAACACGGGCGTAAGCGGGATTGCCGGGTTGATAGTTCAGCGCAGGGGAAACCTGTCCTTGAGCAAATGCCGCGGTAAGCTCAAGCGCAGCTGCCAAGGCGGCTTCCCCACCTTTGTTGAATTCCTCGTGGAAATATCTGCCTTGCTCATCCGCCAGGATGTTGGGTGCACCCCCAATTATGTCGGTGATTGCTCCCATCGCATCCGAATGGTCTGTAATCATGAAGAAATCGAGAGGTATCGAAAGTTTTACTGGTTGACCCGTATTAGAGATTACCTCTTCGCCACGCGCAAACCGATAAGCATCTCGCGGCATCAGGCGTGTCCCGCCGCCGCCAGCGTCCCCGGAAAGACCGGTATGAACGTGGGTGTCTCCAAAATAGACTTGAGTTGGATACGCACGCTCAGCGTAAGGTGAATAAGGGCGACCAGAAGGTCCAGAAAGCCCAGACGGGTTTATTGCATCCTGAGCAAGGATTGGGTTCCCCAAAATGAGAGCGAGGGGTAAAACATAGCGAAACAACTTTTCCTCCATAATTGGAGGCATCATAACACAACTCCGGTACGGAGTATTTCCGGCCGAGAATAAATGTCTTCTGCACTTGAGGAGTAGACCCTCGGTGAACTTCACCAAATGGCTGCAACGAGCCGGGCGCAGCAAATTATCCCGTGGTCCTAGCGGTTTAATGAACTTTCGAAGAGCCGTCCAAGTGGTTCAAAGGCTGTTGAGCCGATGCTTCTCGAGTATCCCACAAAGCATAGTCTTGGCTTGGAGCCTGTGTTCTCGATGGCGTTCACGCGCCACATCCGGCCGACCTTCACTTATCGCTTGGAAAACAACACGATGATCCTCATTGGATTTGACTGGTAGCGGCCTGATAAACAGTGTCGTTGCGCGTGCGCGACGAACCTGGTCGCTCATCATGGCCACAATCGCTTCGACCCGTTTGTTGCCACCTAAACGCACGAGTTCCTGATGAAACAGCTCATCGGCCTCGGCCCAGGCTTCCAGGTCTTCGGCGTCGATGGCTTGGTCCATCTTTGCAATCGATCCAGCAAGTACCGACAGTTCATCATCTGAATAACCTGCTTCGGCTGCGCGCTGTGCTGCGAGACTCTCGAGTTCCGTCAATATGTCGTAAATTTCACGCATATCATCGGATGAAACAGGCAGTATCCGCACGCCCTTTCGGGGCCGCATTTCCAGCAAACCCTTACTTTCCAACATCAGTGCAGCTTCCCGTATCGGGGTGCGGGACATGCCAAGGGTCTCGGCGAGTTCAGATTCCAGATGGTCAGTTCCGGCCGCAAGTTCGCCGGATAGGATCATCCGCCGCAAATCCCTTACAGCGCGTTGTGTATTGGAAAGAGTTTTTGCTTCCTGATCCTTCACGGCGTCTCCAGGTTGATCTTTCGTCCCTCCGCAGCCGAGAGATAGATTTTCTCTTCTATGCGGATCACATCCAAATATTCTCGGGCCGTGTTTTCCAACAGCGTGCCCCGTAGAAGGCCCGAAATGACGTGACTTTGCAAGGCGTGGACACAGTCTCCTCCAAATCCTTCGTGATCGCTCGGAGGTAGAATCTGCTGTCGCTTCTGTTTTCCAAAAGCGCGGAATTCCACTGAACCGTCGCCGTTAAGAACCAGCGATCCTTTCGTTCCTTCAATAAGCGCTTCGCCCATGGTTTGGCGCAGGTTTTCGGCACTGTGATCAAGGCACCTGTTCCCGTCGAACAGAGCTTTCAAACCGTTTGGATGATCAAATAAGATGTAACCTGAGTCCTCGCCTGCGATAACGGGGTTCACTCGACGCAGGTCGGCATAAACCGCGCTGGGCGCCCCGAACAGAAACCGGAACGTGTCTACCCAGTGAACCGCTGTTTCATGAACGAGGAAACGCGGCATGTCCTGAAAGTAGGGCTGCCGGTCAAGATAGGCGCGTGGTCCCTGTCCGTCGCCGGGCCGAAGCCGGAAAGTCGCTTGAAGAGGCGTTCCAATTCGACCTTCAGCCATCGCTTCTTTGATTGCGCGGTACCAAGGCTGGAAGCGAAAGTTCTCGTGTACGACAATCGTTGCGCCAACCTCATCTGCTTCGGAAACAACCTCCTCCGCTTCACCCAGAGACAAGCAAAATGGCTTTTGGCAGATCAGCCACTTGATACCAAACCGCAGTGCCGTGCGGATGGCCTCGGCCTGCGCCACAGGAGGAAGGATGATGTCCACGAGATCTGGTTCTTCTGCCTCCAACATTTTCGACAGATCATCATAAGCCGCCAGCCCTGTTTCCCTCGCTTTTTTGATATCACGGTTGCAGGATGCAACTGGAACAGCGCCAGGCATTCTTGACCAGCTTTCGTAGTGGAACTTGCTGAAGTATCCCGCACCTACACACGCGACCCGAATGGCTTCTTTAGTACTCATGCCGGCAATGCTTCCAATACCGCTGAGGCTGCTTCCTGAGTTCCAGCTTTGCCGCCCAAGTCTCGCGTCAGGCTTTGACCGTTCGCCACTACCTTTTCCACGGCCTCGCGCAATCGAGCGCCGTCGCTGGACAGTTCCGGGTGATCATGGGTCAAACCCAACCATTCGAGCATCATTGCCGCAGATAGGAACATTGCAAAAGGGTTGGCAACACCCTGTCCCGCAATGTCCGGAGCGGAGCCGTGGCAGGGTTGGAACACGGCGTGGTTCAATCCGATATCTGCTGAAGGAGCCAGTCCAAGACCGCCCATAAGACCTGCACCAAGGTCAGAGAGGATATCTCCGAACATGTTCTCAGTTACCAAAACATCGAATTCCCAAGGCTTCTGGACCATCCAGAGGGCGGTCGCATCAACATAAGCATGGTCTGCTTGTAAATCGGGATGGCGTGCGGCCTCGGCGTCAAAGATTGATCTGAAGAATGCAAAGGCGCGGAATACATTGGCTTTGTCGACACAGGTTACTCGTCCCGGGCCGCGACCGGACGCCTTGCGGTTGTTGGCGAGGTCAAACGCGAAACGGAATAGCTTTTCGGATACCTCGCGGGTGATCAGCAGGGTTTCACGCGCCTCATCTTCCGTGACTTCGCCCGTTCCTTGGGTGAAGAACAACCCTTCGGTGCTTTCACGAATCAAAACAAAGTCGATCTCTTTTCCGGGAGGCAACGCCAAGGGTGTCATTTGTCCGCTGCTTACCTTTACCGGACGCACGCCAGCAAAAAGGCCAAGCTGCTTTCGCAGGTCTATCTGTGGAGAAATCTCGGTTCCGTCAGGATATCGAACATCCGGTAAACCCATTGCTGACAGCAGAATCGCGTCGGCCTTGCGTGCAGTTTCGAGTGATCCTGTTGGGAAAGATTCTCCAGTTTTGGCGTAGTGGCCTGCGCCTGCTGGTGCGTCTGTAAACGCCAACTCGTAGGTCGGATTACCGCGCGAGAGATGGCGCAAAATTTCAAGCGTAGGCGCCATAATTTCCGGGCCGATCCCGTCCCCGTGGAAAACCGCGATATCGTAAGTCTTTTTCATTTTGGCCCGCTTCCTTCCCGTTTTGCATTCATAGCGCGATAGCAGCTTCCACTACAGTCCGTTGACAATGCATTCTTTAATGTATACGCAAATAAATGCAACAATAAACGCGAAGTTGTTTTGGGAGGACTTGGAAATGAAACTAAAGCTAGGGCGGTTAGCGGCCGCAGCCGTGATGGCGACCGGGATCGCAGGGGCAACTGCCGCGCAGGATTATCCCTATCGTGATATCACCACAGCTGTGGTCTGGGGGGCCGGTGGCGGCACGGACACGATTAACCGAATGATCATGGCCGAGATGGAAAAACACCTTCCGGTCTCGATCAATGTGATCAATCAAACAGGTGGGGTCGCAGGCTCCAACGGCATGGTCTATGTCATGAACCAACCAGACGATGGTTATACATTGGTCGGGCTGTCAGAATCGAATGTCACGGCCGCTGTGCAGGGGGGGTGGGACAAGAAATTTGATTTTTGGTACCCGTTCATTGTTGGCGGATCACCTGATCTGATCTCGGTTCCAGCGGACAGCCCTTACAATACGCTGGAAGAACTGGTCGACGCTGCCAAAGCTGCTCCGGGTACTATTCCAGCAGCGGCTTCCGGTGCAGGTTCGATCCACCACTTGAACCTTCTGGCCATCGAAAAAGGGTCCGGTGCAGAATTCAAATTTGTTCCATACAAAGGCTCAGCACCCGGGCAGGAAGCGGCGATAGCGGGTGAAGTTGCGTTGGTTGTGACTTCACTGGCTGAACAGGCCCCATTGATCGAGGGTGGCCAATTGAAACCGCTTGCGATGTTGACGCCCGAAGATGCGCAGATTGCGGGCACAACAGTGCCATCTGCCTTTGGCATCTATGACGGGCTCGACCAGTATCTGCCGCTCAAACAGGCCATCGGGTTTGCAGTTCACAGTTCAGCCGGAGATGACGTAAAGGCTGCGCTTGGCGATGCGTTCGAGCAGGCGATTGCGTCCGACACCGTCGCTGAATGGGCTGCGGCAAACAACTACGATGTCGGCGGTCAGCACGGCGAAGAAGCTCAAGAATTGTTTGCGAACCTTGAGGCTACCTTTGCCTATACCTTGCAGGACCTTGGTGCTGCCACTGTCGATCCGGCCTCGCTGGGTATCGAGAAGCCCTAATCCGATCAATTTTGAAAGGGCGCGTTCGATCGCGCCCCTTCCTGAAGGAGGCAGGCCATGGACAAACCTGACGAAACACTGATCCTGCGGACGCGCGATTTTTGGGCATCGATTGTTCTTATCACAGTGTCCCTCTTTTTCCTTTGGAAGACATTGGACATTCCACTTTGGGGTGAAAACCGCGCCGGTGTAAGTGGATCGGATTGGTACAACTCGGCTGCAATTGTACCGTTATTCATCTTCGGCGGGATACTTGTTCTTTCCTTCGTTTTGCTGGCTATTTCGGTCCGTTCGGGCGGAGCTCAAAACGCGTTCAGTGCCTTGGGGATTGGATGGGAAAAGTCGGAAGCCTATCGAGCTTCAACAATAGGCCTGATCCTTCTTGCATATGTCGTCGGACTGGTTCCCAGAGTGGACTTCATTCTGTGCTCTGGGTTGCTGATCACGGCTTTGACTTACGGCTATTACGGGGGTCATGCGCGGCGTGCTTTGGTGGCCTGTGTCGCAGTTGTCGCTGCCGGTTTGTTTGCGTTCGCCGTGTTTCCTGCTCAGGCGGATTGGAATGAACACGGTGATGATTGGTTTACTTTGGCCGTTTGGGTCACGCTTACACTTGTGGTGTTGACCAAAGCGGTTACTGAACGCGTTTTGCGGTTCGTTCCAGTGGTGGCGATACTTGCCCCGCTCATCCTTGTAAGCGCGATGGCCTTTGTTTTCCGGCAGAACGTTCCCGCGCGCGGGGGGCTGATCTTTAAGCAAATCGAATACCAATACTACGTGACGCTTCGTCCGCTTTGGAAAGACTGACCGGATGGACTTTATCCTATCGCAACTGGCTGGATTTGGGACTGCATTCCTGGGCCTGGCAGCGGACCCGCAAACCTATCTGTATTTGATTGCATCCGTATTCCTGGGCATCGCATTCGGAGCATTGCCCGGACTTACGGCAACCCTGGCAGTGACGATCCTGACGGGATTTTTTGGCAACAAGATCCCATTGGACTATTCACTCATCGCATTGCTCGGCGCCTATGTTGGCGCGATTTACGGCGGCTCTTACCCCTCAATTCTATTGAACATTCCGGGCACAGCAGCCAGCGCGGCGACGGCAATGGATGGCTACCCTCTGGCCAAAGCGGGTCGAGGGGGCGAAGCACTAGGGCTCACCACGACGGCCAGTTTCATCGGCACAGTAATCGGGACCATCACGCTTTTGATTTTCGTCTGGGCGCTGCTTTTGGTTTCAAAGAACATCGCAAGCCCGGAGAAAGCATTGTTGGCCCTGTTCGGCATTCTGCTTTCTGGCACTTTGATGAGCGAAGACCTGGTGATCAAGGGATGGATCGCTGGTCTGATCGGGCTTGCGATGTCCATGGTGGGGCTTGACCCTCTGTTGTCTGAACCACGCTATACTTTCGGCTGGTCTTACCTGATGAGCGGATTTCAGGTCGTGCCAGTTTTGATGGGGGCCTTTGCCATTCCCCAAATCATTGACGGTTTGAGGCACGTTGAGGCCGGGAAAGTTCTGGCCCTGAAAGGCCGTATTGTTCCAAACCTTCGCTCTATTCGGCGCTACCTACCGACCATTGGCCGGTCAGGAGTGATCGGAACCGGGGTAGGAGCACTTCCCGGAGTGGGCGAAGACGTCGCCGGTTGGGTCAGCTACGGTGTTGGCAAGACCGTATCTGCCGAGGGCGACAAATACGGAAAAGGCTCTTTGGAAGGTCTGTTGTGCTCTGAGACTGCAAACAATGCCTGTATTGGTGGTGCTCTGATCCCGCTTTTGGTGTTGGGCATTCCCGGTTCGCCACCGGCCGCCGCTTTGATGGGCGCTTTCAAAATCAACAACGTGATCCCAGGCCCGACGATAGACCCCGAGATCATTCTGCGCGTGGTTGCAATTTTAGTGCTGGCGTCACTGACGATGTTCCTTATGGGGCTTTTCACCGCTCGGGTCTTTATCAAAATACTCGCCATCCCGCAGACCATCTTCTTGCCCGTCGTTATGGTTTTGACAACAATTGGGTCTTTCAGCGTTGGTGGGGGCATCAATGATCTCTATCTGATGCTTGGTGTGGGTGCCGTTGCCTATTTCATGAACCTGATGAAATACCCAATCGCCCCGTTGGTGATTGGTGTTATTCTGGGCGGCCTGTTTGACGAAACCTTCCGCCGGTCGCTGTTTCTGTCGGATGGGGATCTTTCGGTCTTCTTTTCACGACCCGGTGCGGCCATTCTTCTGGTACTCAATATTGGTCTGATCCTCAGCCAACTGCCTGTCGCAAAGCGCGCTTTCTCACGCCTAAAAGGAATTTCTGTCTGATGTTTGCGGTTACTGTCACCTTCACTCTCAAGCCCGGTACGAGAGACACCTTTTTACCGCTGATGGTCGAAAACGCTTCAACCTCTCTGCGTGAAGAACCCGGATGCCATCAGTTTGACGTTTGCCTCGGTGACGATCCCGAGACGGTGTTCCTCTACGAGGTTTATGAGGACGCTGCCGCGTTCGGCGTTCACCTCGAAAGCCCGCATTTCAAGTCCTTCGATGCTGCGGTGGCTGATATGATAGAAGCCAAAGCTGTTCACCAGTATTCCGAGGTCATCCGATGAACGATTGGGAAATCCACGCCGTCAAATATGCAGATCGCAATGCCCGCACTCGGCGCGATAGCTTCATCTTGGATGACAATCACGACGCGCCTCATGCGATGGATTATTTCGTTTGGGTGCTCAAACGCGGCGACAAAGTCATTCTGGTCGATACTGGTTACGATAGCGGCGAGGCCACTGCCCGGGGTCGTCCCATCGCGATGGACCCTCGCGAGGCTTTGCGGCCCTTAGGTATTTCGCCCGAAGCGGTGACCGATGTCATCGTGACCCATCTTCATTATGACCACGCGGGGGGGCTGCATATGTTCCCTAACGCGAAGTTGCATATGCAATCGGCGGAAATGGCCTTCGCCACGGGCCCCTGTATGTGCCACGATCATCTGCGTGCGCCTTTCTCGGCGGGCCATATTTGCGAGGTCGTAAAGCGTCTCTATTCAGGCCACGTCATATTCTACGACGGAGAAGCCGAGATAGCTGATGGGGTCACGGTGCACTGCATCGGGGGGCATTCGCGCGGGTTGCAATGCGTTCGGGTAAGGACGTCAGGCGGGTGGATGGTTCTGGCCTCGGACGCCTCGCATTACTACGAGAATTTCATGGCGCGCAAAGCTTTTCCCATCGTCGTCGACCTGCAGGACATGATGGATGGTTTCGAGACGCTCGAGAGGTTGGCTTCGCATCCTCGACTCATAGTGCCCGGCCATGATCCACTTGTGCGCGAGGTTTATCCCATCGGAGCAGCACCGCATATCCATAGGTTGGATCCAGGGCCGACGAGGGACATCAAATTATGAAGATCGGCGTCATAGCGGACGACTTCACTGGTGCGAGTGATATTGCGAACACCTTGGCAAAGGGCGTTGAGCCGGAAGGTGGGTTACGAACGGCTCAGTTTACAGGCATTCCAACTACCCCGGCGGACGAGGCGATCGAAGCGGGTGTGATCTCTCTCAAAAGCCGCACTGCACCCGTCGATGAAGCCATTGCAGATAGCGTGCGCGCCCTGCGCTGGCTCGCGGATCAAGGATGCGGTCAGTTCATTTTCAAGTATTGCTCGACCTTCGATTCCACGTTGGCGGGAAACATCGGCCCCGTTGCGGAAGCGTTGGCCAATGAACTGAGTGCGCAAAAGGTGGTTTTCTGTCCGGCCTTTCCCACCACGGGGCGTACCGTCTATCAGGGACATCTTTTTGTGCACGGCAAGCTGTTGCACGAGTCTGGGATGGAAAATCACCCTCTTACTCCGATGACGGATGCAAACATCCGGCGATGGTTGCAGCGTCAGACCGAAGAAGCGGTCGGGTTGGTGCCCATTGACGCCGTGAAGCAAGGATCCGAGGCGATTGCTGCTGCTTTGAAGAGCGCCGACGAACGATTTGTGATTGGCGATGCGATTTCGGATGAAGATTTGTTGGCCTGGGGCGAAACTCTAAAGGATGCCAAGCTCATTACTGGGGGATCGGGTATAGCACTGGGGTTACCAAGAAACTTCTTGAGAGGGGCTTCACCCAATAGTGCTGGCAGTGTGTTCCCTGGTTTCACGGGGCCCGAGGCGATCCTTGCGGGGTCTTGCTCAGGCGCTACTCGTGAGCAGATCGATGTTCATGCGAGTTCCCATCCGACCTTCGCAATTGATGTTCCGGGCGTCATTTGCGGAGATGTGACCACGCAAACGCTTTTGGAATTCTTTGAAACGCACTTGGGTCAGGCGCCGCTCGCATATTCGTCGGGAAACCCGGAAGATGTGCGCGCGATCCAAAACCAATTTGGTCAGGAAGAAGTAGCAGAAAAGCTGGACAATCTCTTTGCAGATACCGCGCGAGAACTTGTCCTGACGGGGTACAAGCGATTGGTGGTGGCAGGAGGGGAGACGTCGGGCGCTGTCGCCAAAGCCGTGTCTGCGGCACTGGGGTCTCCTGCCATGTCGGTTGGGCCAGAGATTGACCCGGGCGTGCCGGTCCTGAGCGTTGGAAAAACCGAACCCATCGCGCTGGCGTTGAAGTCTGGAAACTTTGGCGCTCCGAACTTCTTTTTGAAGGCTCTCAGAATGATGGAGGCAGGCACATGAAATCTGAAGAATTGGTATTGCGGCAGCAGATGTCGGAGTTATGTGCCTCGCTGTTTGAGCGTGGATTTTCCGTCGGCACTGCGGGCAATGTCTCCGCTCGTCTACACGACGGTATCCTGATGACGCCAACCAACTCAACTTTAGGAAATATCAAACCCGAGCGCATCGCCAAGATTGATTTGGATGGAAACCACGTCTCTGGCGACAAGCCGACCAAAGAGGTTTTTCTGCATCAGGCCTTTTATGAGACTCGACCAGAAGCGGGCGCGGTGGTTCATTTGCACTCGACCTGGGCCACCGCCCTGTCGTGTCTGGAAGACACCAATCCAGATGATTGTATTCCTCCGCTGACGCCGTACGTGGTGATGCGCGTCGGCACGGTCAAACTTGTTCCATACGTCAAGCCGGGTGATCCGAAATCTGGTGACCTGATCCGCGAACTGAGCGGTAAATACAGTGCTGTACTGTTGGCCAACCACGGACCCGTCGTCTCGGGAAAGGATCTTTTCTCAGCGGTCTGTGCAGCAGAAGAGTTGGAAGAAACGGCCAAGTTGCTCGTGGCACTGCGGGGGATGCCAACCCGAACGTTGGATGCAGAACAAGTCGCAGAACTCAAAGAGACATTCGGAGGGATTTAATCCGACGCCAAATACTGACTGTGCAGACTTTTGGGCAAATCGTGCAGGGCTATGGGCGTTAAACTTGAGTTTAATGAACGGAATCTATGGCAAGAAAGCCGCGTTTTGAGGCACCTAAGCCCGGTGTGGCTTATCAATTGCGGGCGTTCTTTGCTGGCCGAATGCAAATACTGCACCGGTCTCCGACTAACGCTTATGCTCTCAATGTCTCATTTCTCACGGGTGACCGGGACTTCAGTTTAGATGACAAAAATTAGATTTCGGCGGAGCGTGCGGTTCAAATACAGGGGTGTTTTTGATGAACTGTGGGCGGAACTTGCGGCCTAGCTGCTTCTTCAGCCACCGGATCTCGGAATCCAAAGCACGCAGCTTCTCGTCAGACAGTTCCATGCCGCCATACTTCGATTTGTATTTGTGGAAGGTGCTCTGGCTGATCCCAAAGTGCTTGTAAACATCCCCGTCTTCTCGCAGGCTTCTTGTTCGTTGATCATCTGAATGATCTGTTCGCCGATGAATCCCACGTGCACTTGTCCGTCCTTTAGTTGACCAGACTCTACGCAAAACTGGAGGAGATTTACGGGCTCAGGTCATGTCCTGAAGAAACACAAAAGTCTTGATCTGACCAAATCCCGGCGGCAGCATTGACCTGCGTTGTTCGAAAAATGGGGATACCGTTTGCAAGGCCTTCTTAGTTTCTTCCCATGTAGAGTCTCGGGTTGCTTGCGATGATACATTCCTCACCTGAACTGCTGGCAGTTTCCAGGCGTTGGTACGAGATTCTCAGAACCAAAAAGAATACTGAGGAATTGCGGAACTTTCTGTCGAAAGCAGAAGAACTTCGGTTCGTTGGAACCGGCGAAGGCGAGTATTGGAGCGGGCAAGCCGTTCGTGATGGGGTTAGCGGCTTTTTTGCGGAAATCCCGGCACCGGTCGTTTTCGAAGAAATTGAAGCGGAAGCCTTCGAAAACGGAGAAACGGGATGGTCATCCTTTGTCCATAAGATTCAGTTTGTCGGCTTTGATGAAGCCGTCTTCTATCGCACCGTCCTGATTTTTGTCCTGGAGGGAGCGGCCTGGAAGATCATCAATCGCCACGCTTCAGTACCCACTCCGAATATTGAACTTGTGGGTAAGGAACAGCTGGCCATCCAAAAACTGATTGATGCCGCACGCGATGAAGGGCCCGAGCTGACCCAAACCGAAGGTTTAGCTTCGGTACTTTTCACTGATGTGGAGGGCAGTACGGCATTGGCAGAGGCGTTGGGTGATCAGCGTTGGTCGGTGCTGATCGAAAACCATTTCCGGGTCTTGTCGGCGATCATTGAAAAGCATCATGGCCAGTTCGTAAAATCCCTTGGAGACGGAACGTTGTCCGTCTTTCCGTCTGCGAAAGAAGCATTAGCGGCTGCCATCAAAATTCAGAAGGCCATTGCGTCGGTATCCGAAGAGCCGTTTTTCGGTATTCGTATTGGAATTCACACTGGCGATGTCGTGCAATCACGTGGAGATTTTTTCGGTACCGTGGTCAACAAAGCGTCACGCATTACAACGGCTGGTGTGGCAGGTGAAATACTCGTTTCAGATGTGACCCGCGCCATGGTTGCCGGACAGACCGGTTTTTCGTTTTCCGGCCTAGAACCCAGACTGCTCAAAGGGCTCCGTGGACACCACGTACTGTATCGGCTCCAGTGGAATAATTGAGCGTTGACTTCACCTTAACTCGACAGGTCGAATGGTTCCCTCGCGAAGCAGGTGGGTACAAAGCACTGTATTGCACAGTACAGAAAATCGCCAAAATACTCCGGTGGATTGCGGCTATCGCCCTACTGTCACGTGTGCAGTATGCAACAAGATCAGCATACAATTTCTCGCGTGCCGGATGGTTCGGTTGGGTCAGTGTCACGTCCTTCCAAAGACGAGATGCGCTGTGGATGTTTCTATCACTCGTCCACGACACGAAACTCACCGGATGGCGCGTCAGTAGGTGGTTCTTCGAACTCATTGGAAATCAGACCGCGACGGATAAGTTCACGAATGGCGGCCGCTCTGGATGGCAGTCTGTTCTCGAACCGCCAATCATCGATGGCCTTAAGCTCTTCGAGGTCGAGCATCAGTTGCAGTTTTTCAGTGCGCTTTGGTGGTCGATTTTGATCAGACACTGGCATGACCTCAGTAGCTTACGTCAGTTACTCCAAGCATGTATGGCAATGGGCCTGTGTGTCTACATCAATGTTGGCATGTTGGGCTGGATACCCATGATCATGAAGCGCCCCATTATGCGTGGCATACCTATAATAAGTATATGATTTTATTTGAAATTTACCATTTTATCCCTAGTATCTACTCTGTAAGAAACGAAATGGAGTGAAAATGATACAGCAAGTTTTGAAGTCTGAAGTTCAGGAAGAAACGAACGATACAGGCATCGACAAAAATGCGTGGATCGCCAACGCGGTGACGGAAATACTGGCCGATACAATGATCCTGATGGTGAAAACGCAAGGCACACATTGGAACGTCGTCGGCCCGCTATTCCTGCCGATCCATGAGCTTACAGAGCGTCAGTATCGTGACCTGTTTGAGGCCGCTGATGAATTGGCCGAGCGCGTGCGCGCGTTGGGTCAGGTGGCACCGATTTCGTTCACTGACATGGTTAGCCAGGCAAAGTTGACCGAAGAAGAAACGTTCAAAGACGCAGAAGGTATGATCAAGCAGTTGGTTGCAGACCATGAAGCGATCGCCCGAAACCTGCGTGAGACTGCCGCGACCGCCGCCCGTTATGGCGATGGAGCTACAGAGGATCTGATGAACGCCAGGATGGCCAAGCATGAAGAAGCAGTCTGGATGCTCAAGGCGATTGTTGCGGCCTAGTGGGCGGCTCCCGTCGATCTGAACCACCGTTTGAGAAGAAAGGAAAACTCATGACACGTGTTGGGTACGAGAAAAAGGCACAGCTGCAACTGGATAGTTGGAATGCCCAGATTGATGTTCTTGAAGCCAAGCTGAAAGTGGCGGAAGCGGATGCCAAGATCGAGCTCGAGGAACAACTCAGCAAGCTCTACAAGGTAAGGTCTGACGCAGAAGCTCAGCTGAAAGAGTTGAAGTCGACCAGCGACGAGGCCTGGGAAGACGTCAAAGAGGGCTACGAGGCTGCATGGAATGACATGCAGAGTGCTTTGAAAAAAGCGGCCGACCGGTTCGCGTAAAGCAGGGTTCGTCAAGAAAGCGCGTGTTGGGAATGGGGACTGGAATGCAAACACCCAGAGAATTAGTGAGGTATTTTCGCGGGTTCCTAACCATCCCTGCCGCCATAAGTCTTTCAGGTCTCGTGGTGGCTGGGATTGTCTTCAAGACCGAGCAAGCGCTTGTGACGTGGGGTTGGTCCGCTTCCGATTGGCTCAGCGTTTCGAATCGTACTGCGAGCGATGTACTGAGCGCAATCTCGGCAGCATCCATGTCCGCATTGGTCATGGTCTATTCCATTGTTCTTCTGGTCTACACCTTGGCAGCTGGATCTATTGGCCCCAGGCTCTTGCAGCGCTTTGGCGAAGACAGGGTAAATCAGATTGCAGTTGGTTCACTTGGAGCAACGTTTTTATACAGCTTGATGCTCTTGTGGTTGGTACGCGATGACACATCAGTGAACCTAGCCGTGGTGGTTGGCATAATCTATTCGATCGTCTCAGTTCTATTGCTGCTGCTCTTCGTCCATACAGTATCGACGCGCGTAACCATTGATCAGGAGGCGGCGCGGATTTCTGAAGCCTTGGATCGCCAAGTGAGCACCGCGATCGAAAACAGTGCAGATATTCCATCCTCAGAGGCAATCCCCGAGAAGGGAGACAAGCGCCCGGTCCCGGCTTCGGGAACTGGTTATGTGAACTCGATCAACACCGAAGAACTGGTGCGTGCGGCCAAACAAGCAGGAGCAGTCGTCGTTTTTGATGTGCAGCCTGGTGACTTTATGGTTCCATCGGACATTTTGGCCAATGTTCATGGTGATATTGATGAGAGCCTCAATGATCTGGTGCAAGCGGCAGCTCCGTTGATCCCCGCGCGAGACCCTAACGGAGATATCCGTTTTTCTGTCCATCTTCTCGTTGAAATCGCACTTCGGGCATTATCGCCGGGTGTCAACGACACGTTCACCGCAATTGTCTGCATCGACCGTCTATCGGCCTCTCTGGCCCGTGCGTGGTCGTCCAAGCTCTGCACGGGTGTGTATCGAGATGACGACGGAGCCGTGCGGGTGGTTTACCCATCCATCACGGCACAGTCGTTGTTTCACGACTCGATGCCAGCTCTAAGACGCGCCGCTCGGGGCAATGGCCTCGTGACGGCCGCCCTTATTCGAGCTTTGGTGCGCATTGCTGAAGCGGCTCCAGAAAAGGAAGCGTGGGCTGTTGTAGATGAACTAACCGCAGTCAGAGATGAGACCCGAGAAAGCGACATGCTGGAGCGCGATATTGATAAGTTTTGTGGTCAAATCGAAACTGCAATGCGAGGGCTTAGTTAAACTTCCCTTACGCGCGTAGTCCCGTTCTGCGGGGGAGAAGTGCGTGGGCCATCCGCAGTGATATCGAGAAGAACTTGAGTGCCGGGCTTGCCTTCAAGTTAAAAAAGACGGCAAGCAGGTGATGAAAGCAGACAGCAGGGAATGATCGCATAAAGCCCAAAACGGGCGGGCACTGAATTCAAGTAGAATTGACTTTCCCAGCTTTCAGATAAAAGGGTTGTGAGTTTCCTTCTTTAACTCGAAGTACCCCAATTCATGCCAAGGTGGGAGGAGTTGCTATGAAAACAACGGTTGTGACTGGCGCCGCGGGAGGGATGGGGAAGTCCATCTGCCGCCAATTGCGGGCAGATGGGGTCCACGTCGTTGGACTGGACCTTAATGAAGGGGGTCTGGACGAACTGGCAACAGAATTGGGCCCAGATTTCACGCCGATCTCCGTTGACCTAACGGATTCCATGGCTATCGCTCAGACGTTTGATGGCATTAAGTCAGCGCACGGCGGTCTGGATGCTTTGGTAAACAACGCGGGCACCTGCTTCATGTCCGACTTCCCGCACATTCCGCCCGAGGAACTCGAAAAACAGATGGCAATCAACTTTAACTCTGCGTTCCATTGTTGCCAGCAGGCGGTTCAGTTGATGTTGGAACGCGAAGGCATCAAAAAGATTGTGAATATCTCTTCGAACGGAGCTTACAATTTCGATGTGTTCGACCCTCCGCACTACCGGGCGTCAAAGGCAGCAATGGATACCCTAACGAAAGACCTTGCCCGTCGATACGCAAATGAAAAAATCTGTGTGAATTCGCTGGCACCTGCCATGACCGAGACACCTTTGTTCAATGTCTTGACCGAGGAAGTCTTGGAGAAAGCCGTTAGTGCCATGCCGCATGGTCGCGCGATGCGGCCCGAGCAAATCGCCTCTTGGGTCAGTTTTCTCATTTCGCCGGCCGGTGATGTTTCCAGCGGGAACGTGATTATTCTGAATCAAGGGCGCGACGTCAGATAACTGGCAGGCGCGACATCACTTTTCGGGAAAAGTGAGCCACAGGTTGGGATCAACGGTAGACTTCTGGTGCTTTCTTCAGAACGGGCCACTGCTTGGGACAATGCCCATAGATTACAAAGGCATCTCGTTCGGATGCTAGACGCATCAACCTGTCTGCGCTGGCAATCGCGGCATCTTCGTCCCATGAGCCGGCAAACTTATCGTCGATTTCTGCCGGTCGGGAAATTGCATCACTCGTTAACAAAATTGCACCCGAAGGAAGATCGACCATTACTGCGATCTGGCCAGGCGCATGACCGGGTGAGGCCAAAACGAAGATGCCCGGTCCAATCTCTGCGTCGCCTTCAACCAAGAGATAATCCTGATCGGGCCATTCCAAAGGCCGTATATCGCCCCAATACAATGGGCGAGGCAAGGCTCGCTCCGCGGAAGAGATAAGAATTGGACTGCTTGGAAAGTCGCCCAATGCGCCGATATGGTCGATATGAGTGTGCGTACAAATCTGCAATGTGATGTCTGACGGAGTCAGTCCGAGTTTTGCCAGTTGTGCGCATGGCAGATTGTCTGGTTCACACTTCAGGACCTCGCCGAACTCGTCCAATCGATCTTCTTTGACTGCGGCGTCGGTATCGGTCGCGTATTTTTCAGGAAACCCAGTGTCGATAAGTATTGCTTCTCCTAAGTCCGTCCGGACCAGAAACCCGCAGATCCCAATAATGCGGCCGGTGGAATGGACCTTGAACAGCCCGTAGTCCAGAACTGCCAAGTCACTCGGTCGCCCTTTGACAAATCCTTCTGCTTGCACAGACTCTCTCCCTGATTGACTACAAGGATTTTGAGTACAGCATGAAAGTCAAGATACACACACTTTTTCAGTACCTGCTGGATACCACCGAAGCGGATCCAGAAGCTTTCGTTGGGTTTTCCTTGTCAGAGTCGCCGCGTTTGGGTGAGTTCATGGATGCGTTGGACCCAGCACTGCCGCTGGATTGGAACCAAAAAAGCTTTCGGGGCCTGCCTGCTTTACGACGACATGTCTTGGACCGCGCAGGCTTGTCTGATGTTTGCAAACCAGACGATGTTCTGATCACCGCAGGCGCTGCGGAAGCCAATTATCTTGCATTCATGCAATTGGTCCAACCGGGCGACGAAGTCGTAACAGAACGCCCAGGCTGGCCGCAAGTGGGCGTCTTGGCAGAGGCTGATGGCGCGACTCTCAAAGTTGTAGACCGAGAAGAGAGCGCTGGTTGGTTATTGCCGCTGGACGAAGTTGAAGCCGCAGTAACAGCGCGCACGCGGCTCATCTTTGTCACCAACCCCAATAACCCAACCGGCCGCCTGATGACCCGGGCAGAGCTGGAAAGGCTTGTACAAATTGCAGACCGTGTCGGCGCATGGCTGGTTGTTGATGAAGTTTACGCAGGATTGGAATGGGACGGGTCCCGTGCCCCTTCGATTGCCGGTTTGTATCCGAGGGGTATCACGACGGGCAGCGTTTCCAAAGCATTGGGGCTCCAGGGGCTGCGCACCGGCTGGATGATTTGCCGTGATCCCGATCTGATTTGGGATGCCATAATTCTGCGAGAAAACTCTAGCGAGATTATGAATATACTCGGCGAAGTCATTGCCGAAATCGCTTTAAGGCCTGACCGATACAATCAGTCAATGAAAACTGTGCGCGCAGCTGGGATGAAAACACTGGAACGCCTTGATCGGTTTGTTGCCGAACAACCCCGCCTCGATTGGTTCAAACCTCAGGCTGGATTGATTGGTTTGGCACGGCTTGACGGGATTGATGGCGATGTTTTCGCCAAACGCTTGCTCGCCGATCCGTACCGAACATTTCTTTTACCGGGCTCGTCTTACGGGATGCAGAACCACGTCCGACTAGGCGTCGGAGGAGGTGCTGCTGCCAATCTCAACCTTGGCCTAGAGCGCATGGGCGAACTGTTGGCGAACTGGCAGACTTAGGACATTTGTTTTGACGGTTCTGGCTGCAAAGTCGGTCTAACAGTGCAGCCCGATCAAAGCTGATACTAAGCCCAATTGTGGTTCAAGTTCGCCTACCTTGTGTTGAAAGTTCTTTCGCTAGAATAACGCTGTCGGCGCGCTATCTCGCAGAAGGAACAGCCTAATACACAATCCGGGTCCGCAATGACAGCTTTGACGATTGAAGACGTGCAAGACTATCCGCGGCCACCTGCGCTGCGGGAGATGCCCCATAACGTGCGGATAGAGTTTGGCGGTCGAACAATCGTAGAAACCGATCAGGCGTTTCAGGTTCTCGAAACCCACCACGCCCCAACGTACTACATCCCACCGCATGACATTGATGCCGTTCTGACAAAAACCTCGGTCAGGTCATACTGCGAATGGAAGGGCGTTGCGAGTTACTGGGACGTTCAGAGCGGGGCGGCCAAGGCCACAAAAGCCGCATGGAGTTACGGGGAACCAACCACCAGGTTTGAACAGATAAAGGGCTATGTCGCCTTTTACGCCGGTCTTATGGACGGTTGTTTCGTTGGCAAGCATCGCGTGATCCCGCAACCCGGGGACTTTTATGGAGGTTGGGTCACCGAAAATTTGAAAGGTCGCATCAAAGGCTCTCCGGGCACGGAATTTTGGTGAGGATGTATGACTGACCCTAAACCCTCACCAACCTCTTTGGCAGTTCCGACAAGCCGTTTGGTCCGTGTTGCCGGTTTAAGCAGCATGACGGCAGGCATTGCAGGAAACGTGGCAGTACGCGCCCTTCGAGAGATCGGTCGCGGTGCGCGACCCGATATGCGTGGTTTGTTGATGGCCCCAGTTAACGTGACACGGATCGCGGATCAGCTTTCACGCATGCGAGGGGCAGCGATGAAGGTGGGGCAGCTGATTTCGATGGATGCAGGCGAGGTCTTGCCACCTGAGCTGGCTGACATCATGGCACGTTTGCGGGATCAGGCGCATTTCATGCCACCGAAGCAATTGCGTGACGTCCTGAACCGAACCTGGGGTACAGATTGGCGCAAATCCTTCAAAACTTTCAATGTAAGGCCCATTGCGGCGGCGAGTATCGGGCAAGTACATCGTGCAACTTTGAAAGACGGGCGCGATGTGGCGATCAAAGTGCAATATCCCGGTATCGCTCGCAGTATTGACAGCGATATTGCCAATGTGGCCGCGTTGGTTCGAATGTCCGGTCTACTTCCCAAAAGCTTTGATCTGGGGCCGTATATCCAAGAGGCGCGCAGTCAATTACGTGAAGAAACGGATTATGAACGCGAGGGGCGGCACATGCGCCACTTTGCTGACCTCTTGCAGGGTGATGAAGCCTTCGAAATTCCGGAGTTCTTTCCGGATTGGAGCACTCCCGAAGTTCTTACGATGTCCTTTCTGGAAAGTCGCCCTATCGAGACCGTGAGTGATGCGACCAGAGAGGAACGCAATCGAGTCTCAGAAGCCTTGGTCGATCTCACGCTGCGCGAGGTTTTCGAGTTCGGTATCATGCAAAGCGATCCAAATTTTGCCAATTACCGATACAACCCGTCAAATGGGAAGATCAGCCTCTTGGATTTTGGCGCGGCCCGAGCCCTGCAACCATCGGCAATTGATGGGTATATGCATCTGCTGCGTGCAGGCCTGCGGGAAGATGACGAAGAGCTTCGTAACGCTGCCATCCAATTGAAGCTTGTTGAAGGTGATGGCCCGTTCGACGACCGGATCCTCGGAATGATCCGCAGTGTCTTCGACGCAATCCTATCCGCGAATGAATATGATTTTTCTGACCGAACGCTCTCCAACCACCTGAACAAGGAAGGCATGGCCTTGGCCCGGGCCGGGTATATCCCGCCCCCAATGCGAATGGATATTCTTTACCTCCAGCGAAAGATTGGGGGGATATTCTTGTTGGCCACGCGATTGAGTGCCTCGCTGCCTGTAAAGGCGCTTCTTGCAAAGTATGTCATCTGAACGACCTCCATCCTTCCTAACCCAGCAAACCGAGCAATAGCAGAACCCGCGGCACCGATATGCGTGACCAACCCAAAACAAAGCGCGAGTACAATGCGAGCGTTGCCAAGTGCGGGTTCGAGCCCCCGTTTGACGAGCCAAACCAGCCCTTGAAAACGACCATCGTCCAGATTGATCATGTCGACGAACCTGTCCCGTTAGCCGACTTCGCTCCGACCCAAGACGCGATCCTCGAAAGCATCGGTCTTAGGGGCAGGAAGCCCCGATATGCAAGCTCTAGCAAAGGCGTTATCCCCGGCAAGCTTGCCACCCGTGCCAGCCAACGCCATTTAGGTAAAGTGCCCCACAGTTCCGTAAACGCGCGTGCACCGGATACTAGTTCTCCATCTGGTCGACGCACAGTGAAACGATCCATAGCTTCTTGCCGCGTTAGATCTTCATCAATTCGAACATTGGGTTTTGAAACGTCGACAAACCTCAAGCGTTCAGCGCCCTCGCAGGAGGCATAGTGCTCGATCTCAACGGAGCAAAGCGGGCAAGATCCGTCGTAATAAACCGTAGCAAACGAATGATCAGTTGCGGCGTCATCAGATATGAGCGCAACCTCAGCTTTGTCCGTTTTGTCCATTTTGTTTGACCTCGTCTTGTGGGCTTCATCCGTCCCGTTGCAAGACTTAGCGCAGATACCGAAGAAACGAGGGTTCAGCAGTGACATACAGATGCGTTATGAGGCCGCAACTTGTGATGATGCTAGCCAAATTTTAGCGATTGCGTCGCCTGAATAGCAGGCGTGCGGGCAATTTTGTTGAATAAGGTGAGGGGTTTGTAGGTACCTCGCTGTTTTTCGAAAGGCACTGAAAAGTTGCCCTACCGGAAAATGACTACTGCAATCTCACAAGCTCAGCCTCACAAGCTCAGCGGTCGGCGCAGCTCATGATCCACGGGGCTTGATACCGCATAAGTCAAGCTTACTGCCTTCGATGCGCAAACAAGATGGTCCCGTTTGAATACCTCCCTCTTGCGTTTACAGAGCTTTCGGGGCGGATGCTCTGAGGTCCGTTGCAAACCGTGCCTGGTAGCGTTCAAATCGACGGGCTGGTCTCTTTATCCTTTACTCAGAAATCAGACATTATCCTTTACTCAGAAATCAGACATTCAAATAAGACAGAGATGGGCTAACCCGCTCCTTTTTTGGTGGTTTAGGGCCCAGAGCGATCACTTACCAATGTCACCTTTGTCGGGGTCTTTTTCTCTTGGACACATGCCTTGGTTGGGTTCGCGAACGCTTCCGACATTCATGTACCGAAGGCCAATGGCTTCTCTGCAAAAAACCACGTCCTAGCGGAATGCGAGGAAGACTGGAACATAGATCCATTTCTAGTGGCCATGCGTACAAACCTTGAAAACGGAGGTATCGTGCAGGTCGTCTGGTTCAAACGGGATTTACGGGTAAATGATCATCAGGCACTGGCGCAAGCGTCTGAGGTCGGGCCAGTTCTGCCACTCTATGTGGTTGAACCTGAGCTTTGGCAGCAACCTGACGCGTCAACACGGCAGTGGAAGTTTGTTGCTGAGACAATCGCTGAGTTGCGTGATGACCTTGGGAAACTGGGACAACCACTCATTGTGCGCACGGGACAAATTTTGGCGGTCCTTTCCAAGTTAAAAGATCGTGGTCTGATAGACGTACTTTGGTCACATGAAGAAACAGGAAACAATTGGACTTATCAGCGGGACCGTCAGGTAGCTGCATGGTGCAGGGACCACGGCGTGCGGTGGCACGAAGTACAAAACCATGGCGTTCTTCGCAGGCTCAGGTCTCGCGATGGCTGGGCGGAACGTTGGGATCGGTTTATGGCTTTGCCCGTTGCTTCACCAGTTGCGCTTAAGCATATCGACGTAGAACCGGGCTATATTCCCACGGGGCGCGACCTTAGCTTGCGGGATGATACATGTGTTGGTCGTCAAGCCGGTGGACGAGCTGTGGGTTTGGAACGTCTGAGCAGTTTTCTGACCCACCGTGGCAAAAGATACCAACGCGAAATGTCCAGCCCCTTGGAGGGGGCCGTTGCGTGTTCGCGGCTGTCGCCCTATCTGGCTTGGGGTGCGCTTTCGATGCGCGAGGTGTCGCAAGCTACTGAAAATCAGAGACGCCGGTTGCCGCCGCAGGCAAAGGATTGGCGTAAATCGCTTCGCTCGTTTTCGGGGCGTTTGCATTGGCATTGCCATTTTATTCAGAAACTTGAGGATGAACCCCGGATTGAATTTGAAAATCTGCATCGGCTCTACGATGGTCTTCGACCGAAAGCGCCAGATGCCCAGCTCTTGACCGCATGGTCCAACGGAGAAACGGGATATCCATTTCTGGACGCATGCATGCGGTCATTGCAGGCAACGGGCTGGCTTAACTTTCGGATGCGCGCAATGGTGATGGCCACTGCAAGTTATCATCTTTGGCTGGATTGGCGGGCCCCGGGTGAGCATTTGGCGCGCATGTTTACCGACTATGAGCCGGGCATTCACTGGAGTCAGGTGCAGATGCAATCAGGCACCACTGGCATCAATACCGTGCGCATCTATAATCCGGTTAAGCAGGGCTATGATCAGGATCCAGAAGGGTTGTTCATTCGGACATGGTTGCCGGAATTGTCCCAAATTGCGGATCAGCATATCCATGAACCCTGGAAAGCTCACAACGCGAAAGACATCATTGGAACGCTTTATCCAGAGCGTGTTTTTGACCATCTAGCGGCAGCCAAGGCCGCGCGCGAGCGGGTTTGGGGCGTGCGCCGAAGTGCGGAGTTTCGTTCCGAAGCACACGCCATCGTGACAAAACACGCCAGCCGAAAGAATCGGCGGAATCCTCGCAAAGTCGCGCGGGCGTCTCAAAATCAAAAGCAACTCAGCCTGCCTCTGGAGGATCAGTGATGAAGATGCGCAAGAAAGCCGACTTACCCCAGAAGGTTTGCCCGGTCTGCCAGCGCCCGTTCACGTGGCGCAAGAAATGGGGAAACGTTTGGGATGAGGTGAAATACTGCTCGAAAAAATGCAGATCGGCTGCATGACCGAGATGTTTTCAGAACTTGATGAAGCGAAAGAGACGTTCGATTTCAAACCCACACGGACCAACGGTCTTATAAGGCTGAAGCAGTTCGCGGGACGCACCGGGCGCCATTACGCAAGTACGCGAAACTACGATATTGGGACTGAGCGTCGCAGCAATGTATCGGGTTTGTCACCTTGGCTGCGCCACCGTTTGATAACAGAGAAAGAAGTACTGGCAACGGTTTTAGCGTCGCATAATTTCAACGCGGCGGAGAAATTCGTGCAAGAAGTTTTTTGGCGCACGTACTTCAAGGGTTGGCTGGAACAAAGGCCCAGCGTCTGGTCACTGTATCAGCGGGATTTGCTGAGCGCTTGTGAGCGATTAAGGGATGATGAGGGCCTTAAGGCCCGTTTCAATGATGCAGTGAACGGCAATACCGGCATCGACTGTTTCGACCATTGGGCGCGGGAACTGGTGGCGACAGGCTACCTTCATAACCATGCGCGCATGTGGTTTGCATCAATCTGGATTTTTTCACTTCGCTTACCCTGGCAGCTTGGCGCGGATTTCTTTTTGCGACATTTGCTGGATGGCGATCCCGCATCGAACACGCTGAGCTGGCGCTGGGTTGGCGGATTGCACACGAAAGGCAAAATTTACCTCGCGCGCCCTGACAATATTGCCAAATACACTGAAGGACGGTTTCAACCGAAAGGCCTGGCCAAATTTGCAGAACCGCTGACCGAGCCGGTAGAACACCCGCTCGTTCCCCTTTCAAGTCCGCAAATGCACTCAGACAGCCCTTATCTGTTGCTGTTGACAGAGGATGATCTGTCAGCTCATCAATTGATGCCAACATCGCCTGTTGCCAAGATCGGACTTTTGGCGACGCATGGTCGATCCCCAAACCCGTTGGGAGACGTTGTACAGGATTTTGCCAAGGGCGCGATGAGCAGCGTCTTGGAAGCCCACGGAAAACTCGGGCAATCGACCGAGGACTGGTGTGGTACGTTGATCGAGGCAGCACGGAATGCAGGTGTTACGACCATTGCAACAGCCTATGCGCCTGTCGGTCCCACTCGGTCACGGCTGGATCGTGCAGAACCTGTATTGAGAGACGCAGGCCTTTCCTTGAACAGGATAATGCGGCCGTACGACGCTTTAACATGGCCTCATGCGAAGGCCGGGTTCTTCGGCCTTCGAAAGAAGATCCCTTCGCTTCTACGCCAACTGAACTTGGCCACCCAACAAAGACCATAGCCCATGTCCACTGCCGCCCTTTTACTTCCCAACCAATTGTTTGCCCAACACCCGGGCCTGGCCGCCCGGCCCGATACTGTTGTACTTTTCGAAGACCCGCTGTTCTTTGGCGACGCGTATTATCCCGCCACGATGCACAAGCAAAAGCTTTGGCTGCACCGCGCCTCAATGGCGCGCTATCGCGATGGCTTGGTCGCCAAGGGCTTTGATGCTGCGATCTGGCGCTTTGAGCGGCAGCCGGGTGCATGTCTGCGGCTTTTTCAGAACCTGCGTGATCGTGGTGTCAGCCGAGTGATCATGGCTGATCCAGTAGACTTCATTGCAGAAAGACGTTTTCGGGCAGCGGCTGGCAATACCGACATCACGCTCGATATCCAGCCATCCCCCGGCTTTATGAATACGCGGGCCGACAATCTGGATTGGTCTGCCGGTCGAAAACGCTGGTTCATGGCGGAGTTCTACAAGGGCCAACGCCGCCGTTTGAACGTGTTGATGGACAGCGGCCAACCGGCCGGGGGACAATGGAGTTTTGACGAGGAAAACCGAAAAAAAGTGCCCAAGGCGCTGTTGGGCAGCCTGCCTTGGATCGACTGGCCTGCCCATGACGCAGTTGATGAAGCTGCAAAAGCGAGCGTTATCGCTGAATTTCCAGATGCATTGGGTGGCCTGGATACGCTATTTTATCCGACGTCACACAAAGCTGCATCCGACTGGCTGGCGCAGTTTCTGGAACGGCGGTTCGAACACTTTGGCGACTATGAAGATGCTATTGTCGAGGGGGAAAACTGGCTGTGGCATGCCGTTCTTACGCCTGCTTTGAACATTGGCTTGTTGACGCCGAAGCAAGTTTTGGACGCTGCCTTGGCGCATGCTGATCGCAAGGGAATTCCCCTGAACTCGGTAGAAGGATTCATCCGCCAGATCATTGGCTGGCGCGAGTTTATGCGTGCTACCTATGAGAACCTTGGTGTGCAGATGCGCACTACAAACCATTGGGGCCATCATCGCCCTATGCATCGCTCTTTCTACAACGGAACCACTGGTATTGATCCGCTGGACGACACGATCAAAAGGGTGCTCGAAACCGGGTATTGCCACCACATTGAACGCCTTATGGTACTGGGAGGATTTATGTTTCTGTGTGAGATTGATCCAGACCATGTCTATCGCTGGTTCATGGAAATGTTCGTCGACAGCTATGATTGGGTGATGGTTCCCAATGCCTACGCGATGAGCCAGCATGCCGATGGCGGGTTGATCACCACCAAACCGTATTTTTCCGGCTCAAACTACATTCGAAAAATGAGCCATTGGGGCAAAGGGCCCTGGGCAGATATCTGGGACGGGCTTTATTGGCGCTTTATCCTGAAACACACCGATAGACTTGCTGGCAATCCCCGTTGGGCGATGATGTGCCGTACGGCTGGGCGCATGTCGCCAGAGGTCAAAAACAAGCATGTCACGACGGCTGAAGCCTTTTTGCGACGTATGACGTGAACATGAAATTTACCCGCGCAATGTCCTACGCTGGATTAAGGTCGCCTAGTCCCAGCCACACTACAACGGAGGTTCTGATTGAGGCGGACCAAGGTAGATGCTTACAAAGCAAGCTGCAGCAACTTGCGGAAGCCATTATGGCGGTGTGAGCTTCGTTTTCTAGCTATCAAAATTCGGGAATATCAAAAACATACAGTCG
Source organism: Ruegeria sp. THAF33 (assembly GCF_009363615.1). Taxonomy (NCBI): domain Bacteria; kingdom Pseudomonadati; phylum Pseudomonadota; class Alphaproteobacteria; order Rhodobacterales; family Roseobacteraceae; genus Ruegeria; species Ruegeria sp. THAF33. Next base: position 45,693 of record NZ_CP045384.1, read on the forward strand.
CGATTTCTCGGCATCATCTGTCAGGATGTAGAGAAGTCCATTGGGCTCATCCAGGGCGATCCCTTCTGGATGCTTTACAACCTTACGGTCGCCGTCTGTCATATAAGTTAGTTCTATTGTCTCTGCCGTTCTCGTCTCGGGATTGTACAAAAAGATCTGGCGCCCTTTGTCGCTCAGAATCCACAGTACACCTGAGGACGCAGACCAAGCCAATCCGCTTACATCCAGCTCATCGTCATTTACGCGATCGGACATAAAACCAGATTTGCGATCCAATGGGGTGATTTCCTCGATCTCCGTCAGCTCTGGGGACAATACCAGCAACAACCGCGGTTTCCCTTCGATGACCACGAATACTCGCCCAGTGTCCGGATCGACTGTGATGCCCTCAGGCCCTTTGTTCAATGGATTACCGACGAGCATTTCAGCTGCATCCGAATAACCCTTGAGAGTAGCAAGTGGAACCGTTGTAAGTTGAATGGGGTCGGTTGGGTGAACGACTAGAATTGACCGGTCAGTTTCCTGAAGCACCAAAACAGATCCATCTTTTCGCCAAGCGACACCCTCGAGGTCTGATCCCTTCAGTGATGGCAACTTGAAAGAGTTTCCCAATGCCCCGTCGATTCCAAGGAGATGCAGTTTAGGTTCGGCATCGCTGACAGACCACAAGAAGCCTTCAGCGCTGGAAAGCGACAGACCTGAAGGCTCTGAAAACCCTTCTGATTTGTCTGCGACCTTGAACCTATCGACCAGAACCAGATCAGCACTTTCGGCGCATGCAGGATCAGCCCACAGCGGGAAGGCTGCCGCCACTAACCCGGGCGCAAAAGCGAGCCGTCTAAGCATAAAGAAGCTCCGTGAAATTTCAGGTTTTGACGGAAACACTTTGTTTTCTGCCATTCAGTTTTCTCGCCCGTGGATCACATCCCTTTATCGCGTTCTTATCACAACTCAGATGCGATGTCGGAAGAATGCTCATTGAACTCTTTACCTGATCCCGATTGTTGCGATTGAATTGAATGGGGCATGATGTGCCTGTGGTGAAGCCTAAGCCCTTGGCCTGAGCAGGAAGGAAGAAAAGCTGAATACGACATTCCCGTTTAAAACCGCGTTGTTGATGCTGCTGTTGCCAGGCGCTGCGGTGTCGCAAATCGATCCTGCAACGATGCTGGCCGGAGCTTCGGAATCAGAAATTCTGATCGAACGCCAATGGACTCAGTTTCGCGGCAAACAGGAACTGTATTTCTTTACTCTCGATGTGGTGGTCACGATCATTCTGGCTGGCTTGATCGTCTATCATCCGGTGAGACGCAAAGCCCGTAGAAGCATCGGCGACTTGGTCATGCCGAGGCTTTTCTTCCTTTATGCGCTTATCGGCATGGCTGTTGGATTCCTGGTTGTTCAACATGGGTCAATGATCGGATTCGTTATCTTTGGCATCGGCGCGTTGCTCAGGTTCCGATCCAATCTTGATGATCCGGTAGACACCGTTGAAATGATAGTCGTAACTGTTCTTGGTCTTGCGGTCGGTTTGGGCTTGCCACTGATGGCCACACTGGTAGCGATTGTGTGTTGGTGCTTCATTTGGCTCGGAGGGCGAAACAAGGGCGTGGAAGTTTCGCTCAAGGCTTCAGATGAAGAACACTCATTGAACGTCAGCGGAGACATTGAAGCCATGGCCGCAGACGCTGGCTGGAAGCTTGTCAGAAAACACCACGTCCCCGGCAAGTCTCGCGTTTCATTGCTTTTCATTACTTCGGGTGGACTTTCAGAAGCCCGGATCGAAGAGATGATAAACGATCTGGTCCCCGAAAAAGTCGAGTTGAAACTCAACCTCTAGTTATTTCACAAGGTCCAATCGTTTCAACACCGCATTCGGGGATCTGATCTCTTTCGGTAGTGACTTGAAGTTTACAGACCTTTCGAAATTGGGCCCTCGATATACTGCTATCCCAAACTCTCCGTTCGGCTGGAACGTAACATGAGTGAAGCTGTGTGGTGATCTGGCTTTTGAGCCGATAAGCCGTCGTGGACCACCGCCCAAACAAGCTTGGGAAACATAGGCCACACCGTCTTTCCAGCCTGGGTAGAAGGCATGATGGTGGCCGGACAGATGCAGAACGACCCCGCTTTGCAGGTAGATTTTCTCAAGTGTCGGGTCACCGATGATTTCGCGTTCGCGCTGGATCGCGAAGGGCCAAAGCGGCAGGTGACTGAAAGTGACAATCGGGTTTCCATTCGCCCCCAGCTCCTCAAGTTGGTCCTTCTGATCGCCGGATAGCGGCCCAAGGGTCGTGGCATCCAAAGACGCAAACGTGACGCCTTGCATCTCAAACGCGTAGAAGAACGGATAGTCATCCGAAACCAGGAAATCGACGTCTGGTTTTCTCGGCGCCCATTCCTCGGCGTAGATTTTTCTTTCACGTTCGAAACCACGGTAGGCAGAGGCATCATGGTTTCCCGGCGTGACCGCAAATGGAATTCCGGCAGCCTCCAGCGGGTCTGACACCGCCTTGTGAAACGCCTTCCACATCTCTCTGACCTGTTTGTCTGACAAGTTGGGAATGCGCTGACCCGCAACCATATCTCCGGTCGAAACCACCAGATCGGGATCAATCTCGATTATCCGTTCAATTGCCTTGTCGACACGGGCATCGTATTTTATCGAGCCGTAGCTTCCGTTCAGATCCGATATGACGATTACATCCAAAGCCGCCGCTTTGCAGGCAAGCAGAGCGGACCAAATCAACACCGCCGCGGTGACGGAGCGCTTACGGGTCATTACAGTCCACAGCCTTTACCTCGGTGTCGTTTTTCAAAAAGAATGCGACGGGGTCCAAGTCGAACATCAAAACACCTTTTGAACAATTGCTCTGGAGAATGGACGTTGCCAGCGCTGTATTTTTAACGGCTTGCGCAATCTGCCTATCTGACAGGCCAAAGCTTTGCGACAACCAGTCATAAATCGGGCCTTGCGTTTGAAGGTCATTATTCAAAGCAAACAAGCGCTGGTAAGTGCTTGGAGAAAAGTGTCGCATTTTCTCCAACATCTGAGTGGATTTCGCGAAGTTGGCATATTCGACACGCCCACCAGCATCGTTGTCGTTTAGATTGCTGCGACGGATCAATAATGCGTCGGCTGGAACATCTCCATCGTTTGGCTTATGGTGCTTGGCCTTCTTGTGCTTCAGGTCTCCGTCTTCGACCCAATACCAATAGGGTGTGAAGTCTATGTTTCCTACGCGGTCCTGCTGGCTAAAGATGAAGTCGAGCAGAACAATCTCGGTAAGTTCTTGCATCCAAAATGCCATCTGTTGGTCGCTGACATCGGGGCCGAGATCCTTGTTGATCTGCCGATCCTTTCGACCTTCCCTGACACCCTCTACAATGGCCTCGGGCAAGGGTTTTGAAGACCGCAAGGCCAAGAAGGCGGGTGTTTCCTGAAAATCGCGGTTTTGGCCTTTGCCCCAACCGGATTTACGGGTGCCGTTGATTTCCGAGCCGTAGCGATGACCGGGGCTGTCAAGCAGGACACCGTATATCTGCGTTCGATCCGCGGTGAACAGATCATCGGTTGGCTGGTACGAGTTCGGACCGGCATCCGCAGCCACGAATACCCGCCAGCCTTCATGGTTCATGCGCCCGCCATGAGAGCCACCAGAAATCGCAAGGCCGGGCTCTGCGACCTCGGTGAGATGCGCCTGAGCGTCCATGCTACGCCAGACCGCCACCGGAACGTTCACCGTCGCGTCGAAATACCTGGAGAAATGGTAGTAGAGCAGCGAAGAGGTTGAAAACGTTCCGCTTGTACCCTTCTGGTTCATGGTGGATTTGAATTTAGCCACCCTGTCCTTTGCCAGATCTTTTGCCGCCTTCCCCTCTTTGCAAGCGTTTCTCTCGAATTCGGAACGGTTCCCGGCGTAGGGTCCTTCCGAAATATCGTAGACGGCCATTCCTGGGCTGGTGCTCCAGGTTTTTGGGCAAACAGCAATTTCGGAGGCATAGAAATCAATCTCGCAATAGGTTGTTTCTTCCTCAAGATCGCTTTTCTTATACTCGCCCGTTGGAACTTTTTCGATCCGAATACAGCGTTCAGTAACGCCGTTGGGACTATCAAATGTCGTGGCTTCACCGAGAACATCGTCGTTCGCACACAAGATGGTGGGTGCAATGAAAGCAAGAGACCCCAGAAGATGGAACTTCATTTGAATAGTCCTCCGGATATCATCTAGGGCAAATCGCAGCCCGTTGTTCGGCGGAAATCTTCAGGTTGGGGTCGACACTGAAGTTGGAGAATTTTGCGTCAATCCACTTGTCGCATCCGCCTGAACATGGGGCACCGTTTCGGGCATCATTCCAATATTCCTTGGCCCTTTCTTCCGTCCAACCGCAAAACTGAACAAGCGCCATTGCCGACAGTGCGCCAGAGGAATGAACGCCCCACATGCAGTGTACCAGGACAGGGCCCTTTCCAGGGTTTTCAATTACTTCGTGTATGGATGCCATGACGGCACCGGGACGGGAGGATCTGGCGCTCTGATAGTCAAAGGATCCGTTCCCACAACTGGTGCGGCCGTACTGAGTGTTTTTGCCGAAGTCGGCATAAAACCCGGTTGAAAACCCTTTTTCGCACAAGGTTTCGCGTTGAACGTCACTCAGACCCGTTCGATCCTTGTCGCCGCCCTTGAAACCGGATCGATACAACACACCGCTTAAGACTGGGCGGAAGAAAGCGACGCCATCGACCCCTCCGTCGCCACTTTTTGAAAGCATTTGGCTGTTGCTAGGGCCACCGTTTCGGCTGGTGACGCCAGAAGTCGCAGCGGTTGCCAGAACACCAATGAATATGAGTGACGTCAAAAACCGCATGCGTGTTCCTTTCTGTGTTCAGCCCGTGATGCTCACACTTTTCCAGCCGGCAATCTCTCGGAGAGACACATTCACCGTAAACATCTTTGGTGGCGGTTAGCGTCCCGCCGCGAAGCTTCAAATTGGCCACACCAGATTGATGATAACGACGACCACGAAGTAGGCCAGAACAACTTTCCAATTCCACTGGTGTTTGTTTTCTTCGTTGATCACGCCGGCCGATTTCAATGCCAGGTTTGTGATAATCAAAGCGACAACGATGACCGCCGCATGTGCCAGATCGAAATGCAAACTAGAGCTCCTTTTTTCTGATTTGGGATTGTTGAAAATTGTCAGCAGTCGCCTGATGGCAGCATAGTTACATCTGAATACCTTCCTTCAGATGTCGTGATCCGCGCACATGCGCCGGTATCTTTGTTAAACCAGTAAGAGGTCAGCCCTTCGCTTCGGATAAGTTCAAACCCGAGACTTTGAATGCCCATTTCAGCCTGACCCGCTCTGGCCCCTTCAAATGACGAAAGATCGCTAGAGCTGCCCACAGTTGGTGCACTCGCATCCACTGACCCGCCACTCTCGTCGCATGCTGAGAGTACAGAAATACACACTGTACCGATCACCAAAAAGACTTTGGATTTCATCTGTTTTTTCCTAGCTGATTTGAGTTGCCGTTCCAGGGTTTTCCGTCGATCACCTATTCAATTCCGAAAATTACGTTGTAGCCGACGGAAGAGTTGCCGCGGTTGATGACCTCGACAACATGATCACCGGATTGCCACAGCTGCCCTCGATACTCCTTGTCCGCCGACATCAATCCCAACAGTTCAGAACCATCGGGGTTTCGAATAACGTAGTCCAAGGTGCCATTTCGCGGAGCAACGCGAACGTAAAGGAACTGTTCGTTTTTGGCGCCAAGGACGTATTGCTGGGACGCTCCGGGCGCGAGTTGGCCAACGAGTTCGGCGCCAGTTGAACCAGTATCAAATTTGACGCGTTGGCTTTCAGTAGATCCTTCGGCGCCGGCCATAGCTCCACCACCATCATCCATCGCCTCGACAACCGACATCTCTCCGATGCTTCCATCCTTGTACGCGATGCATCGCCAGAGTGTCCCACCTGCGTCACGTAGCATGACCAACGTGCCAGCTTCGGAAAACTCTGAGCTTTCAATCGTACCGGATTGACCGTCTGGCCCACCAACTTGCCGTAAATGATCGATACACGCGTCATCGGCTTCCGACATTGCAAGAGCAGCTGTGCCCGAAATTGCAAACATGGGTGTGAGGAGGTTCAGTAAACGGAGTTTCATCAGATTGTCCCCTGTTGGCTAATCCTTACAGTGTTCTTCTGTGCAAAGCGGAACATCACTTCGCTTCCCGCAACTTGGACAGAAACTCATCGCATGCCTGTGCGCTTCCGACGATCTCGTCCGTCGTTTCAATTCCTTGCAGGGATGCCATCTCGGAATTCACGCGATTGAGGATCTGATCCGCTTGCTCGGCGGTGATCAGATTCTCGGCTTGTGCGCCTTTCAATGTAGAGCAGACACCGGCGGACAAGCCTGTCGCAACGCCGACACCCATCGCGGCACCTCCACCCAAGGTCATCGCCCCAACCACGCCGAGGACGAGCCCGATCACGATACCCAAGATCACTTTTCCCATGTTTTCCTCCCTTTTGGTGGGAATGCGTTCGGCGTTCACTACTGCCGCAAACTGCGTACCCATTTGCAAATCAAGACCAGCGCTAGAAGATTGAAAACCGGTGCGAGCGCCGCGAACCACGGTTTGGTCGACTCCGAGAGCAAGTCCGCTACGAGTATCCAGGGCAACCCCAACGGCAAAAGGAACACCCCGGACAAAGGGTCTTTTTCTTGCCCCAACCAGCCAAATGTACCCGTCAAGAACGCAACCAACGCCAACAGGTAAAGGATCGCGAATATGATAGTGGCTATTCTACAAACCAAGTCGAGCATTCCGATGAGCGAGCCAGTGCTGCGCGGCCGTGTTCAGCCACGCACCAAACAGGTCACAATGCGCCTTCGTCGCCCAGGAACTCGATACCGGCTGTGGCGCCATCACTGTAAGCAATACAGTTCCATGGGGCACGATCCTCGCCAACGCCGACGGTGACCTGGGTTCCCGCCTCGCTGAACGCAGACGACAGAACAACGACTTGCGAATTGTTCGTTGTGTTGGCTACGTCTCGCAAACACGCTTGCTGAGCGGGCGTGAGCTCGGCAGACGCGCTTGACGTACCCGTATCGTCGCAGGCAGCAAGCAGTGCGAAACATGTCGTGCCTGCAACCATCACCATCTTGTTGGTCATTTTCTTCTCCCTTTAGGTTCTTTGATCTCAATTGAATTAGAGGCGACGTTTTGAAGCTCCAGCGCCTCAGCGGCCAATAGTACATACTCCGAACTGGTGACTGCCGTTCCCAAAAGACTCGCCATTCAAGGTTTGGCCGGCAGAACAATATTGCGTTGATCGCATGCACTGCCAACAACGCGTGACCGCACTGGAAAAAGCTGGAGCGAATGTTGGAAGAAGAGCTAGTATTTTGAGTCTTGGCATCGCGTTCTCCCAACGCTCGGTCATTGAAAACGCCTTCCGACTGCCAGCACTCACTCCGACAGTCGGAAGGGCCCGGTAAATCGGGCGACAGCGACAACAACGGAGGTAAAATAAAGTTGCGTCGAATTCTCATATTTGAATCTAATTTTTCATAAATCAATATTTTTTCCGCGCGTAAATTTCTCTAGGCTTTCGTGCGATAGGCTTTTGCTTTCAAACAAAAAGAATGTGGGGATTTTCGCAAAAGCGAGTGTTCCCTACGCGGCCAAGCGTTGTTGACGCCGCAAAGAAACGACGAAGGGACAAAAACATGGGATTCGTTGAAGCAGTAAAAACGTGTTTTTCGAAATACTACCAGTTCTCTGGTCGGGCTTTACGATCAGAATACTGGTGGTTCTTCTTGTTTGTGGTTCTCGTGAGTGCCGTATTAGCTTTGCTGGATACGATCATATTCGGGACCAATCCCGAAACGGGGCAGGGTTCTCGGGTTCTGTCCTCTGTTTTCCAACTGGCTGTTCTCATACCCATGCTGGCCGCCGGTTGGCGGAGGCTGCATGATACAGGACGACCTGGCTGGTATTTGCTGCTGCCGATGGCGCTTAGCATTACAACGCTTTTTGTTATGCTGGGTGGGGTGGCGTTCTTCTCGGTATTGGAGCAAGGAACGGAAAACCCCGATTCACTACGAGGACCTGCGGCAGTCTTGGGCGCAACCGGCATTGTTGTTTTCTCAATTCTTCAATTGGTTCTGTCCATCCTGATGATCTGGTGGCTAACGCGCCCTTCTCAAGAAGGCGCAAACGAATACGGCGCACCTGTTTCCTGATCTGGTTACCCGGGCGGTGGGCCCGACGCTCTGCTGAAAGAAAGAGCCAAATGCAACGCCGTGGAGAGAGAAAGAATGAATTTCAAGCCGATTTCCGTTGGAGCGCTGATGATGGCAATGGCAACCACAGCATCGGCGGAGTGGTCGTTCAGTTCCGGGCCTAGTCCCAATGCATTTATTCAGACCGGAAACATGACGCTGGAACTTCAGTGTAACCGTATCCGCTTTGCTCCGGCTGGATATGAGGACAGCCAGGACATTGTGCAGAAGCAGGGGCTTTCCATTCGATTTTTGAAGAACGGCACCACCGAAGTTGGGGCATTTCAGGTTGGCGCAGAAAACGCTGCCGTGCAGATCGTCGACAACTATCCCGTCGAAGTCAGTTTCAATAGTCAAGAGGACTATGGTTTTGTACTGGACCAGCTTGCGGCCAATGCATCGGTTAATCTGTCCATGATTGATCAAGATATCAGCTATGGAATCTTTGACTTGAAAGGTTCCAGCGCGGCAATTCAGTCCCTTCGTTCCGCCTGCGATTCAGGTGCTCGCCAGGGGGCCTCCTACGAAGCGCCCGAAGGCATCGCCTATTGTGGTGGCGGAGCGGTAGAGCGCGTGATCGAACCGGTAATTTTGGACACTCCGGACGGGGAGTGGGACGCGCGAGTATCGGTCAATGGCGAGTTGATCAGAGCCATGACCGCCTATAGTTATTTTGGAAACTCTAAGCCGCCGGCCGGATTTGTCGTCGCCCTGCTTGGGGAAGACAGGTCCGAGTTTCTGATTTTTAACGAAGGCGCGGAAAACTGGCTGGAATACGGGGACTTCAGATATGATCAATGCAATTGACGCCGCCTTCCAATCAGTTTCCCCAATAGAGCACCAGCTGAAGTATTTGGTTTCCGGGATCGTACTTGTTTCGGGACTAGTTTGGACCTCACCAGCTGTCGCGGCTGATGTATCGCAACTTCCGCCCGGTTTGCAGGCGAAGGTTGATCTGGCGGCACGAGCCTGCGCGGAGTTCAACGGCGGTCAGTTTGACATAGCCTGGGGCGCGGTTGAAAGGGTCGATCTCGACGGAGATCTACAACGCGACTGGGTTCTGAATGAGTCTGGTTTTGCGTGTTCAAGCGCTGCATCCCTTTACTGCGGTACCGGCGGATGCATGTCGCATTTTTGGGTTAGCGAAGAGGTGCATTCCCTGCTCAACCAAGGCTGGGCGGTCGTTGATTTTGGGAGCCAACGCATTGTCATCGCGGACGTGCATGGATCCGATTGCGAGGGAATCAATCCGACGCCATGCGTCAGCGCCAGTATTTGGGATGCCGAAGCCAAGACTTGGCGCTCGTCTGCTGGAAGCTGGGAGTAAACTGTTTTTTGTGTTTAGCAACTGTGCCAGAGGACCCTGTTTGTTCTTGGGATTCTCTGTGGCATGCAAATCTGTGGGATAGCTGTACAAAACTGTGACCGAATACCGCGCAGATTTATGGGTTAGGTTCTGCGGTTTTTCTTAAGTCACAGGGCGGCCTATACCCTTCAACCGCAGGTAAATCCCCACGACCTCAGACAAAAGAACAGATGACGAGGAGGCAACAGCGGCAGATCAGAGTGGTCGGCTCCTGCTGCATTTTGAAGCCTCGGCATGTGCTTCACCGCAAGTTCTTCGTCACGACACCTCAGGTGGTACCAGTATTAATCGAGCTGATCGGCAGCTCTTCTGGCTTTCATTTCAGCGATCATGGGCGACTTTGTGCGAAGGGAAGGCACGCGAGCAGCAACCAGACCACAGCCATTGGCACATTGCCGATTTTTGGGAAGGACGGGAATGGATGTAGGCTCCACAATGTTCAAAAACCAAGTTCCCGTTTTCGCAACACGTCGCGCCCCTGGAACAAGGGACGGCTGTTGGTACAGAAGCGGCCATGCGGCCAAAGCAGGCTTGGGTCATTCACCCCCGGCTTGAACTCGCAAAAACCTGAGAAAGCTTGCTCTGTTACATCGTGCTATCGACAGCAAGTTGCGTGGATGCCGTCGACAACACAGATCGCGTAGGACAGCAGCGAAACATCCAAGCACGCGAAATACTCTATTCGAAACCCCCTATTTTCACAGATCTGCTGTGATCCAGTTGGGAGCTCGGCACCTGATCAGTGGCAGGCCAATTGCTCACGCTTAGGGCTTGGCCTTTTGCACAGTTTGCCCGCAGGTAGGGCAGTGATCGGCCTGGGACATGGTCTCAGCGTGTACGCGGTTTCGGATATGATCGGCAGCGCGACGCGAGAGACCCAATTGCTTGCGAACGGCTTCAATAACGGCCTCGTCCGCGTCGCAGATATCGCCGTCTTCCAAGGCCTTTCGAAATTCACGTTCCAGGCTGGCTCGTCGGCGGTGCAACTGGTCGTTCAGACCGCTGGCAATGATCCCTGCGGGCAATGCGGCCATCCCAATGCCAATCACCGTGATCGCAGCGCCGAAGATCTTACCGGCAACTGTCACGGGCGTTACGTCGCCATAACCAACGGTCGTAAGCGTTGCCATCGCCCACCACATCGCCGCTGGGATCGATCCAAATGCCTCCGGTTGCGCCTCGTGCTCTGCCAGCCATGCACCGCTGGCAGCAAAGATCAGCATCACCATCAGGATGAAAAAACCTGCAAAAAAGGCGCCGGCCTCTTCCTCAAACACAGCGAGCAGCATTCCGAGTGCAGGCGAGTACCGAGTGAGTTTGAGGAGCCGCAACATGCGGAAGGTCCGCAACAGACGCAGATCAACCGGGAAGATCAAATAGAGCAGCGCAGGTAAAATCGCTAATAAATCGATGATGGCGATCGGGGAGACGGCCCAGGCAGCGCGCGTTTTGTAACTTGGATTTTCGGTGGCGACCCACAGTCTTGCCGCGTATTCGACAACGAATACGAATAGAGAAAAACCCTCAAAGAGGTTCAGCGCCAGGCCCCAACGAGTATATATGGAGTCGACCGTTTCCAGGATAACGGCGGCCACGTTCAGTGTGATGAGGGCAATTAGAGCTATTTCAAGCAACCATGGACCGGTGGCCGCCCTGTCCGGGCGCTCGAGCCACCAATAGACTTTCCTTTTTAGATAGCCCGAATTTGTAACTGCCTCACTCATGTCGAAACTGCGTCCAGGCGCGCGTCAGGGGGATCGCGATTTGCGATAGCAAGGCTGTGCCCCAGATCAGATTGCCAACCAACGAGGGAACATGGGGGACGATAAAGAAACAGGCAATAGCCAGAACGATCCCAAATACCCGCACATCCCAGCGCCCAAAGTCCGATGCAAGACGGTGTTCAATAACGTTCTGGAGCACCCAAAGCATGGCGATATATCCTGCAAGGCCGAAACAGCCAATGGCGGCATATTCGGTCGGGTATGGCTCCCAAAAACCGACTTTGACCTCGGCAGCTAAGGCCACGCCTACCATGACGCCGCATAACATCAATATCAGATGCGCAAGCCACCAGATGACCAATGTCGACACCTTCTTGTCGTTGGGCTTGGCGTTGCCGACAAAGTCAAAATAAATCCAGCACATGACGAACATCGAAACGCCACCGATGACGAAATTAACAAGCACATCAAGTGAGACTTTGTAGATGCCTTTCTCGGACAAAGTAACGACGAGTTTGAAGAACCCTTCGCCCAGAACGATCAGTGTCAGCAGAGCAAACCGTTCCGCCATATGGCCAAGGCGCGGGACGAAACGTTCGAAGCGCAATACAGTGAGGCCTGGGATCATATACATCGCCTGTGTGGCCGCCATTGCGGCAGCAAACACCCAATAGGCCAAGGGTGTTGGCAGAAATGCCGTGATGGCAAAGATCACCGCAAAAACCGAAAAATTCCGGATCTGGGCCGTCGACATGGACTCGCCAGATGAATTGACCCGCCGGGCGCGATAGTACAGCGCCGCAAGCAGGACCCTGTTCGCGGCAAATCCTAACGCGAAGAAAACCCAACCCTTTCCGTCAATAGCCGGGATCGCCGCTGCCATGAACATTACCGTGCAGATCATCACGGCCATAATCAGCCGGTGCCAGAAATCGGTGCTGACGAAGATCGAGTTGAATATGCTGAGTTCGCCCCACGCGTACCAGAGCGTGATGAAGACCCCAGCGAACACAAGAAACCCATGCAGATCGAGATGATGCGACAAGTAATTTCCCAGCAGAAAGATCGTCACGACATGGATCAGGTCGTAGAACAGCTCGGCCCAGTGGACATGATCATGTGCATGGTCAAGGTCCTGGTGATGTTGGGGCTTTCGCCACATGGGGTGGTCATGCAATGCCATAAAATGGGAACTCTTCAAGGTTGAAAGGCTGTGGTGGCCGACAAGCGGCCACCCAGATTGAGTTTCACTATAAGATGAAGGTTGTCGCGGAGACTTTCGTCATGCAACCCCCACAATGGTTGTTCAGCGATGGCATGCCAGGCAATACCCGCCCGATCGTGGGTTTATTGCGCTGGCAGTGCCCGGTATTCACGGATGTCACGCGGCCCTGTCGTCTCGTAGATGCAGCAGGATGCGGGCGTAGTTTTCCTCGCCCTGCGCGCCGGTCACAAGGTGACGTTTGTCGAACACCATTGCGGGCACACCCTGAACTCCTCGGCTGATCCAAAATTGCTCTTTCTGGCGCACGTGATTGGCCCGATCTTGGCTTTGCAACATGTCCAACGCATCCGCGCGGTTCAGCCCGATGCCAGCAGCCGCATCGGCCAGAACCTGTATGTCCGAGACGTTTTCGCGGCGTGTAAAGAACGCCGAAAAAAGGGCCTGCTTCATTTCATGGCCGTTGCCTGGTTCGGCGGCCCAGTCAATCAATTGATGCGCACGGAAGGTGTTATACATCCGCATGTCATCGGCGTAATTGAACGTGAACCCCAGTGCCGCGCCCATCTCTGTCAGGCGGGCTCGTGCCTTGATCGACCCTTCCAGCGTCGTCCCGTATTTCGATGCCAAGTGGTCGCGCAGGTTCTTACCACCCTCGGCCATCTGTGGATTCAACTCGAATGGATGCCAATGGATATCCAGTTCGGTCTGAGTGTCGCGCGCGGCTTTGGCAAGTTGGTGATAGCCGATCACACACCAAGGACAAACAACGTCTGACACGATATCGACGCGAATAGGCAGAGCAGCTTGCACGGCTCAGGTTCCTCTCACGTCGCCGGAAAAACGCGCCGCGTTTTCCTTGGCAAAGGCGCTGGCATCTGCGTCAGCATCCCAGAACTGTGGGTTAGCCTTGGGGATGGTTAGCGCTCGCTGGACGGCAGGTCGCGCATCCATACGGTCGAACCAGGCGTTCAGATGCGGTAGGTCCGACACATCCACCCGTGCCCAGACATAAGCACGCGCCCACGGGTACAGCATCATGTCGGCAATGGTGTATTCGTCCGCTGCGATCCAGTCCCGCCCGTCCAGACGCGTATTCATCACCTCCATCAACCGGCGGCTTTCTTCCACGTAGCGACGGATTGAAAAGGGCTCTTCATGGCCATTAGGCGCAGCGATGTGCTGGAAATACATCGCTTGTCCCATCATCGGCCCGACGTGACCGACCTGAAAAAGCATCCACTGCATTACCTCGGACCGCTTGGCCGGGTCCGAAGGCAGGAATTTTCCGTATTTCTCGGCCAGATGCCACAGGATCGCGCCGGATTCGAAGATCGCGCGGCCTTCCGAACGGTCCTCAATCGTTGGGATCTTTCCGTTCGGATTAAGCGCTAAATAGTCTGGCGCCTTCTGCTCGTGTTTGGAAAAGTTGATATGGGTCAGGTCGTAGGCGATACCTGCCTCTTCCAGAAAAATGACCGGTTTGTAGCCGTTCATCGTGCCTGCGGTATACAGGTGAATATCAGGCTGGGACATGTTCAACCTCGGCAAATGTGGTTTTCAGATGTGCGTCAAATCGAGCAAAATCGGCCTCGATTTCCGGGTTCTTCATAACATCGAATGCAGCAAAAGTCGTAAGGGGCTGCATGGCAAAGAACTTTGCGTTCAGGTGCATTGGCGCTAGCAGGTCGTCGACGCTGGCACCCGCAAAGAAAGGCTCGGACTCGTCATCGAATGCTTCTTTCGGGGCGTTGAAGGTAACTGACAGCATGTATTTCTTACCGTTTAGCGTGCCGCCGGTACCGTAATTGACTTTGGGCGCGTCGGTCGTTCGGCCGTCACCTGCACACAAGCGGCCGTCCATACCGGTCGTGTACACCTCATCGATGTATTTCTTGAAAACCCAAGGAACGCCCATCCAGTTCACCGGGAACTGCATGATGACTGTATCGGCCCACAGGTGCGCGTCGACCTCTGCATTCGCGTCATATCCATCAGCGACAGTGGTCACGCGCACGTCGTGCCCCATTGCTGCCAGCGTATTCCGCGCACGTTCAACGAGGCTTGCATTCAACTGTCCGGGGGCGAATTCGTAGGGCTGGGTGCCGTTCACGATCAGGATTTTGCTCATGTCCATATCCATATGTGCAGTTTCTGAACCCTTGACTTTCGCCGGGTTCAGAAAGCATTTGAGAGTGTAGGTATGAGAAATCAACCAGTATACTTTTGGTAACCTGGCTATCTGAGCGGAAGGATGACAATGCGAGCGCGGATTGAAGAGGACGCCAAAGGCCGTCGACAGGTCTCGGAGGCCTGTCTGGAGCCATGCGCAATCGAAAGAGGTATGCGGATCATTGGCGGAAAATGGACCGGATCGATTTTGTGGCACCTCAAAGATGGCCCCGTGCGTTTTAACGATCTATCGCGTATGATCGGTGGGGCTAGTAAGAAGATGATCGCTGAGAGATTACGCCAACTTGAGGAGCAGGGTTTGGTTGCAAGACAAGTGATGGATACTTCCCCTGTTTCGGTTCAATATTCCATCACCGAGTTTGGCAGCACAGCCCTTGGATTCCTCGATAAGCTAAGAAAGTGGAGTGAAGAGCTGCCTAACGATTTATAGCGATGACTTTTATATGCTTGCTCTTACCTTAAAGCTTAAGTTTTTAATGACCCCGCAACAAACTTGTAATTTCTTCAACACTGCAAATGAAGGGGCTTGGCGACGCAGAACAGAATTCCGCGAGACTGTTGTTTATGAAAGCTATTTGCGCGAGTTTTGACAAGAAATGATCGAAATATACCAAAGCGAAGCTTTGGTGCAGCAGTGTGTTTTGGAACGACTTTCTACGGGGCCGTTCAATGACATTTGAACTGACACGTGCCGTAACAGCCGGCCCGCAGACTGCTAGTTCTGCCAAATCGAGTTCTCGCATCCGCAGCGAACGGCTGCTTTGTTCGCAAAGCTGTCATTCGAGGTATTGTGTCAAACGTCCAAATCGAGCCCAAAGAGGCCACTCGCTCAAACTTGGCTGGGTGCCGATAATTGTCCCATAACCGTCTATTTGACTGATTGGTTGCCAGAATCGCAGTCTTAGGTGATCCTTCAAGAAATCGAAGGATCGCAATATGTTCAGGTTTCTATTAATTGCATTCGGTATTTGCGTATCTACTTCCGCGTTAGCGCAAGAGTCGTCCGAAGATGTAGCGGCAAAAGATGATATCTCGGCGACCTCATCCAGCCTGCTAACTGGCGCTGAGTTGCAGACATTGGTCGCCCCGGTTGCTCTTTATCCCGACACGCTTCTCATACAGATATTTGTCGCGGCCACCCAGCCGTTGGAAATTGTTAAGGCTGAACGGTATCTGCTGGACAACGCCGATCGCGACCCTGCTGAGCTTGAGCTGGAAATCGAAGCAATGGGATGGGATCCTTCCGTCAGTGTGTTGGCGACGGCGTTCCCCGAAATTGTTGGTCAGATGGCCACCCATATTGACTGGACCGAGACAGTCGGCACAGCCATGTTGGCCCAGTCCGATGATGTGATGGATGCGGTGCAGGTCATGCGGGATCAGGCAATTGACAGCGGCGCTCTTGTTTCAGGGCCCGAGCAAACTGTCGAAGTATCTGACGACGACACAGTGATAATTACACCGACGGAGCCCGAAACGGTATACGTCCCACAATACAATCCCGAGACTGTTTATACTGGCCGGTCAACCGGGGATGTTGTGGGCGCCGCATTACTGACTTTTGGCACTGTTGCCCTGATCGACGAGATTTTTGACGACGACGATGATTGGTACGACTATTGGGGGTGCCGAAATTGTGGTGGTTGGGGCGGCGGTCCAATTTACAGAAATCCAGACATCGATATTGACGTCGATGGCAACGTCAATATTGGCAATGATATAGATTTAGGTGACCGAACGAATATCGGATGGAATCCCGATCCTGACCGGCAACAGGAGGCCCGGAACAAAATAGCTGACCACAAAAGACCTGAAGGTGGCCGTGGCGACTTGCCGGTTAACCGTCCTGACGGTCGCACCGATGAACTGCGTGCAAAGTTGAGCCGAGAATCTGGTGCTGCGGATATTAGCCTAGACCGCGGGGCGGCCGCGGCTGCGGTCGGTGCAGGGGCTGTAGCAGGCGGGGCTTTGGTGAACCGTGGCAACGCTAATCGGGACAAGGTCGCCGCAAAGCAACAGGCTATTGATCGCACCAAACGTCCAGATGCTACGAAAAAGCCAGTCGCGCAAGGACCGCAGACTGCGAAGAAGCCGTTGGCGAAGAAGGCCGTATCGGCGCAGGGCAAGCCCAAGGCATCCAAAGGGCAAGCGATGAAGAAAAAAGCGTCCGGTAGCAGAACGCAAAGCGCGTCCAAGCGTGGACATGCAGCTAAAGGCAAGCGGAGACGGTAAGGTGCGTAGATCAGTATTTACAATTTTGTTGCTCGCCGGGAGTGCAAGCCCGGCCCTCTCTGGCGGGGCCAACTTCGATACCCCGCAATCCGCACTGGATGCTTTTGTTGGTGCGTTGAAGGCCAATGATCAGAGCAAGATGCTCGAAGTTTTTGGTCCTGAAGCCGAAGACTTGGTGGGAACGGGCGATCCGGCGGAAGACCAAGAAAGAAGGCAGGAAGTGCTAAGCATGTACGCTGAGGGGTATCGCTTTCAGCCTGAGGATGAAGGGGTTGTACTTCTCCTGGGTGAAGACAGTTGGCCTTTTCCAATTCCAATTCTGCGTACAGATGACGGTTGGCGCTTTGACCTGGAAGCAGGGATCGAAGAGCTTTCAGCCCGCGAAATAGGTTTGAATGAGTTGGAAGTGATCGAATTGCTTGAGGCCTATGTCGATCTGCAGGCAGCTTTCCGGCTTGTGGATCATAACGGGAATGGCGTTATGGAATTCGCTCAGACGATCATTTCAGATCCGGAAGAGCAAAACGGACTCTTCTGGCCTGGAAAAGACAGCCTTGTCGGTGCAGCGCTTGCCCGCGCCGCAGCTTCGGGGTGGAGTGACGGTCAGGTTGACTATGAAGCCGAACCGTTTCTTGGCTATTATTACACAATCCTGCAAGAGCAGGGCCCTAACGCTCCGGGGGGTGCCTACTCTTATTTTGTCGGTGATCACTTTGTTGCAGGACATGCCTTGCTGGCAATACCGGCAGACTATGGAGAAACTGGCATCCATTCCTTTCTGGTTGGCGAAAACGGCATAGTCTACGAGGCAGATTTTGGCCCGGAGACACTCAGTATTGCAGCTGAAATTTCTGCCTATGATCCAGGCACGAATTGGTCGCCGGTCGAATAGTATTTGGATTGATAGTGGCGCTTAAGCTCTGCGCTTTGCTGCGACAGCCAGTTTTTGATTTCAAACTCCTTCAAGCGCATTTGGTTTTTTGCGCACCCACTAAATATGTCGGGATACTTGAACCGAAGAACTCGAACTTTCGAGTGCTTCTCACTGTGATCGGTTTCTCGGTGGCAAAAAGATTGCTATCAAATGAGAACGAATTATCGATTCCGATCATCTGAATGTGAGAATAAATGCGCTTAGCTCTTTTCATTCTCTTTCCGATTATATTTGTCGGTTTGCTTGTTTTTCTGATCTTTGGCTTGAAGCCGCCCAACAGTATTAAGCTAGCTGCTGGCATAAACGGCGGGGGATATTGGCAAGTTGGACAACTCTACAAAGCAGAACTTGCACGTGACGGCATTCAGGTAGTTTTAGTAGAAACCGAAGGGTCCGTTGAGAATATTCAGAGACTTGTTTCTGGCGAAGTGGATGCCGCATTTGTTCAAGGCGGCCTCGAACTCCCTCAGGACGAAAGCTTACAGTCTCTGGGTGCCATTTTTCTTGAACCCATGGTGGTGTTTCGCGGAAAGTCTAGTCCAGTCGGAGCTAATGCAGGAGAATGGGGAGACATACGCTTAGCTGCAGGATCTCAGGCGTCTGGTACTCGCGCCGCCGCTTTAGCGCTAATTGAGGCCGCTGGGTTGCAAAATGTCGGCATAGACCTCGTCGATGTCGGGGGCCATGATGCGATAGGGGCGTTGTATGCCAACGAAGCGGATGCCGCGTTGTTTGTCGCTCCACTCGATGCACCTTACCTTATGGATGCAATTTTTGATCCAGAAATCATTTTCGTCCCTATGGCTTTGGTCGACGCCCTTGCATTGAAACTTTCCGGAGCGAATTCGGTAACTGTGCCGGCAGGATCAATCACACTCGACCCTCCGAGACCACCAGAGGATGTTAAGATCTTAGCATTGCGAGCTTCACTTATCGCCGCATCCGATCTGCACCCTGCAGTAACCGATAGGTTGGTAAATGCAGCAAAGAACATTCATAGCGAACCTAATATTTTGCAAAGTGCGCGCGAGTATCCAAACACGGCTTCGCCACCTGTACCATTAAACAAGATTGCCACAGAACTTATAAACTCTGGGCCAAACTTTTTGCATGGCGTCCTGCCATATTGGATCGCGGCGCAGTTTGGCAGCGTATTGTTATTGCTGTTGCCTTTGTTGTTCTTAGTACCGTTTCTGCGGATCGTTCCGTCTAGTTACGTGTGGTTTCAAAAGCGCCGGGTCTGGCGTTTTTATCAGCGCATCGCTGCGCTTGAGGAGGAACTCGGCAAGGCACAGACCTCAACTGAAGTAGAAGAGGTCGCCAAAAACATCGAAGAAGTGGACACCGCCCTTGCAAATCTGAATCTGCCTCTCGCATACCGCCAGGGAGCATATGATGCACGTTTGCACATAGATCTAATTCGACAGGAGATTGCGCGTCGTCGAACTGCCAAAAATGATGGAACCCCGGCCTTCTCAAGCAAACCAACTTAAAATACCATTTCTATTTGAGACTTAGGTACGGTCGTATGCTTTAATCATTGCGGGACAGTACTTTGGGCTCGCAGCCATCATTAGCAGAGTTTTCTTTTGCGGCAGCTATGCTAGGCGAAAATAGTTTAGATTTTGCGTCATGGTTACTTGTATTGAGCGTTGTAAGCTCTGAACAAAATAAGAGGTTAGGAAATGTTCCGTTTAGCATCTATTTTGACTGTTGCTTTTACTGCTGCCGCGCATGCCGAGGACATCCCGAACACTCAACCCGGTGACAGAGAGTATTCCCCCTACCCACAACAAAACTTCCTTAATCAGGTCTTTTTCGGCGACACCCATTTGCATACATCATACTCTGCCGATGCTGGGATGATCGGAAATGTACTTGGCCCTGATGAAGCGTACAGGTTTGCCAAAGGCGAAGTCGTTACATCCAGCACCGGCGTCGAAGCGAGGTTGCGCCGACCATTGGATTTTCTGGTTATTGCCGATCACGCCGAGAACCTTGGTCTTGCGCCGCTGCTCTCAGCCAAAGATGCCACGTTGCTCTCTACAGAGTTTGGCCAGCAATTGAACGCGGCTGTCGAGGCCGGTGATCCCGTCGGCGCATGGTCGATTTGGAGCCAAGCCAAGTCCACTGGCACAGACCCCTTGGCGGATTATCAGGAGATTTACCAAACAGCGTGGAGCAACATTATCTCTGCCGCAGAGGCACACAATCAACCGGGTTTGTTTACTGCGCTTATTGGGTTCGAGTGGACCTCAAACCCACAGCGGAACAACCTGCACAGGAATGTCATATTCAATGGTGGCAAAGAGGGCGCTGACAAGATCATCCCGTTCTCGAACTTTGACAGCTTCGACCCCGAAGACCTTTGGGCATGGATGGAACAAGCCGAAGAGACAACAGGCCAAAAGCTGCTCGCGTTCCCGCACAATGGCAATTTGTCCAACGGGTTGATGCTCGACGAAGTGCGCTTGTCCGGCGAACCGTTCGATGTTGAGTATTTCAAACAGCGTGCCAAGTGGGAACCGATCTACGAAATCACACAAATGAAAGGTGACGGCGAAGCACATCCCATGCTGTCACCTGACGATGAATTTGCCGACTTTGAAACGTGGGACAAAGGACAACTTGGACCAGAGCCCAAGACACCGGAGATGCTTCCACGCGAGTATGCACGCGCGGCATTGCGTCGTGGACTAGGATACGAGGCGGAAACTGGGACAAACCCGTTCAAGTTTGGCGTGATCGGCTCAACTGACGCTCATACATCGCTGTCCACGGTTGGCGAGGACAATTTCTTCGGGAAAGTCGCGGCTGTTGAACCTACTGCTGACCCGATCCGATTTGAAGAAGTCGTCGGCGGTATTGGTGGTGACGAGAGTGTTGCACAATATGCATGGCAGACTTCGGTGTCGGGTTTGGCGGCCGTTTGGGCAAGGGAAAACACCCGCGAGGCGATTTGGGATGCTTTTGCTCGGAAAGAAGTCTATGCAACCACGGGGCCGCGCATGCGTGTTCGCGTTTTTGCCGGATTTGAATTCGACGAAACCGACCTGCCACGTGCGGATTTTGCCGCGTATGGATATGAAAATGGCGTCCCTATGGGGGCGGATTTGCCAGTTGATAGTGATGGTCGATCTCCGCGATTTCTCATCCGTGCTCTCCGCGACCCCGATGGGGCCAACCTCGACCGTATTCAGATTGTCAAAGGCTGGCTGAACAGTGACGGCACAACGTCGGAACGTATTTATGATGTTGCTTGCGGCGAGCGTGAACTTGTAAACGCGGCGTGTGACGGCCCGGTTGGCAATATGGTGGATGTAGAAAACGCGTCTTGGACAAATGACATCGGCGAGGCAATTCTCGCCGGATATTGGGAAGACCCGGACTACGACCCGACGCAAAGCGCGTTCTACTACGTCAGAGTGCTGGCCATACTAACGCCGCGCTGGACGACATACGATGCCAAGGTGTTCGGGACAGAAATCCCTGACGAAGCCCCTTGGTCGATACAAGAAAGGGCTTATACGTCGCCTATCTGGTACACAACTCAGGGATGATTGGTATTAGACTAAGATTGAAATTCACTTAGTCTGCCCTGGGTTCGAAGCCCTCTTCCAAGTGTTTTATTTAACGTCAGCTTTCGGACCATTTGCAGACGCCGATTCCCGTGCGTTCAAGGTAGCGAGGTCAGACATTTTGCGGATGTGTCACATCTTTATTGGCGGTGGCCACAGATTTCTGAACTCAGAACCCTCACTTTGTTTAATAGAAGCGGATCGAACTTCCTCGTGCCGCAGTGAGCAAATGAGGTTGATATACCAAACATGACGCAAGATCAGCTGGCGGAGCGGTGGCACATGGTGACTGCGATGGGCTGTGATCTGACGGTTGCAGCACGCTGCGCCATCACCAAGGGTCTCTACGTAACGCGGTCCTACAGGCACTTGGGCATGGCCCTTCAGTCGAAGATAGTTGGCCCAGCCTTCGATAGCTTGACCGTCTCCCGCATAGTGGAAAACGCAACGAACGTCACCGGAGCGGTATTGGCGTATTGCGCCGTCGAAGCATGTGTTTGCCCGGTAAGTCGCTGTCCTTGACCCGAAGGTGATACCATTATTCGTCAAGATATTGTGCAGCTCTTGTAGCCCTTAGTGCTGTCACTGAAGCTGATCTGGTTCTCAGTATGTGTGAGATTTTCGACCACGTGTAGAGTTGCTTCAGATCCTTCGGGACTATCCGCACAAAGTAGAAAACGCCATCTTTGACAAATGAGTGGGGTGCAGTTTTGTTCTCCGCCACGTTCTGCGGTGGCTCCATCCTGAGATAAAGTTGATGATTTACAATGTTTTAGCGGATGCTGTGGTGCCCCCACACGGACTCGAACCGCGGACCTACTGATTACAAATCAGTTGCTCTACCAGCTGAGCTATAGGGGCACTGGCTGTCGATTACTTCCTCTGGCAGTAGACTGCAAGCCTGAATTTTAGCCCAAACTTAGACATTGCCCGATTTCCTGAGAACGTGCAAAAAAACGCTGAATTCATCCGTTGCAAATATCTCGCGAGTGTAACGGACGCGGCTATGCAGAAAAGCCAAGGGGTAAAGGAAAAAATGCAGGTTGCCATACACGCCGGTGTTGCCTTTTCGGATGAAGGGCTGGTGATGTCCTCGCTTGGCGCGAACAGGAGCGTACTGGCCAAATACCGAACTGCGGTTCTGGGGCCGCGTCGGTCCCGGCTATTCGTCAAAGTGATGTCTGACTCGATTCTGCAGGGTGTATCTGATGCAGACGCACGGAACAGATTGTCCGAGCTTGTTGCCGGAAACCAGAATCTGGACCGTGTGGTTGTGTCGAGCGACAAGTTCTTTGGCCCCAGGCGCACCGCGCTGCAAGACGGCCAGATCTATCCGTTTGCAGGGAATAGAACAGCCCATACGGGCACTCTGCTGGACGGCGTGCAGGTTCAAGTGTTTGCAGGGCTGGTGAACCCCGGGGTTTTTATCCCAAAGATTCTGGCCTCGATCCATGAAGACCATCGGCGGGACATTCTGGCCAGCACTGATTTAAGCTGCCTCAGCTGGCTTGGCATGATCGAAGACCTGCGGGATCTTGCGCCTCAGGTTCAGCTCACCTTGTGGGAACACGAGAACTCCCCGCTTATCTGGGGCGATATCATCCGCGCCATAGCGGGACTGCCTGATGAGGCTGTGCTTCATGAAGAGTTTGCATTCCTGTCCTCCCTTTTGACAGAAGCCGGACAACGTCATGTATTGGACATCGTGAGAAAAGGGAACGCCATCGATCACGGCCGCCGACGTGAAGAGATGGCGAATACTCTGGACGAATACGCCCGGCCGGAGCAAATCGAAGAAGAGCTCGATTTACCGGGCTGGAATTCCGACATAGTTGAAGCGTTCACAGAGCTTTACGAACAGGATCTGGCCACGATCCGGTCCATGCCTGACGTTCGTTTTTTGCAAATCTGATCGGTTTGCGCAGTGCCGTTGGATTGGGTGCACAAATGGCGCGAAGGGAGCTTTTTTCACGAATCCAGCGTGATAGCAGGAACGCATGGGTATTTGGGGCCCTGCCGAATATCAGGCAACTAAGTAATCTCGCAATATCCCGTTGAACAGTTCAGCTTTTTCCAGATGCGTCGCATGTGCAGAGTTTGGTATCACCGCTAGGTTTGCATTCGGGATGGATTGCCACAGCTGTTCCGTCTGACTCCATGGGTAGGTGCGATCACGATCCCCCCAGATAATCAGCGTCTTGGTCCTGATTGCCGGCAGGTTTTCAGCACCGCTCCACGAATGCATCGCATCCAAACCTGACAGCATGGCCTTCAGGTTGCTTTTCTGGGCTATCGTGGCGCAAAGCTCGTATTCCAAGGCATTTTCGCGTTCGAGAAACCAGGTTGCCGCAATCCGCCGCGCCGTCACTTTCGGCCCGTCTGCACAGGCACGGGTTTTCGAGGTGTCGATGGTCTCAAACCGCCCGGGCAGCACACCTTCGGACCCGGTGCCATAAAGAACCAAACGGTCAACACGCTCGGGCGCACGGGCAACCATTTCCTGCACGACCATTCCACCCATCGAGTGACCAACCAGGTGGAATGTCTCGATGTCGCGCGCCTTCAGCTCATTCAGCGCCCAGTCCGCGAATCCCGAGATGCTGCAAAACGCGTCACGTTGCGCATTTTCGCCAAAACCCGGCAGATCCAGCGTGATGACATCGTAACCTTGCAAAGCCTCGACCTGCCGCTGCCATTGCCGACTGCCGCCCAGGAACCCGTGAACAAACACGATGGGTGTCATTTCCGGCCGCCCTGCACAATCCGATCGAGGATCATGGCACAGAACAGGATTGAGAACCCCGCAAGAATACCCTGGCCCACATTCGCGTATTGCAACGCTTCAAGAACATCCTCGCCCAGCCCTTTGGCACCGATCAGAGACGCAACAACAACCATTGCCAGTGACAACATGATTGTCTGATTGATCCCCGCCCGGATCGACGGGCTTGCCAGCGGCAAGTCGACTTTGGTGAGCAGGTACCATTTGTTGGCGCCGAAACTGATCGCCGCCTCGCGTACGCTTTCGGGCACGCCACGCAAGCCCAGGACGGTCAGGCGCACCACTGGCGTACCACCGAAAATCATCGTGACCACAACCGCCGCCGGCTTGCCGACACCAAAAAACGCGATCACGGGGACCATGAAAACAAAGGCGGGCATGGTTTGCATGAAATCCATGATCGGCTGGATGAAAGCGTAGAACCGAGGGCGACGCGCCGCGAACATGCCCAGTGGAATTCCGATGACAATCGACAGGCATGCCGCTGTCCCCAACAAGGCCAGCGTGGTCATTGCGCCCTCCCAAAAGCCCAACAGCCCCATATAGGCCAGAAACGCGCCCGAATAGATTGCCGTGCTGACGCCCGCAGTCAGCCATGTCAGCAGAATGATGAGACTGGCGATCACGATCCATGGCGTCTGCACCAAGATGACCTCAAGCGCGTCCAGCAGGGTGCGGATACCGAATGTCAGCCCGTCAAAGAACGCTTCGCTGTTGCGCACGCACCAGGCGATGAAGTCTTCCACCCAGGTGATGCTGGTCAGGCGGATATTGGGGTCTGTCGGGAAATGGCTGAGCAACGAGAAACGCCCCGGAAAGCTGTAATGCATCATCGCCGCAGCAACGATCAGCGCCATGAAGATCGCGCTGAACACGATCTGCGATACCGGCATTGCTGATCGGATTGAACGATCTGACAGCCATTCCGAGAAACGCGCCTCGAGCGCCCAGTTTGCCACCTGAGACTGAACAAGCTTGACAATGATCAGAATGATCAGGCCGGTCAGAACGATGTAAGGCCCTTCAGCAGCCATTGCTTCGGCTTCGGCGCGGATGCCGCCTATGTTTTCCTCGAGCGAGTCCACCGTTCGCTGATAGACGTCGATCTTGTCCGAGTTGTTTTCGATGGCAGCGGCCAACTGCTGACGGCGCAGCTCAAGCGTCCCTTCAATTGACGCGATGCGTTCCATTGCCTCGGCCGCCAGGTCGCCGAACATCCCGCGCGCGATCTGCACATAGGCTATTGTTTCGAGGATCAGAAATGGCAACGCCCATGACCACAAGCCCCGTGCACCGAACCAGACCGGGCCAAACAACCCGGCCATCAGATTGAAAGTCGGCGTAAATCGGGACGACGCGCCGATCTTGTCGAAGTTGCGGATGTAATAGTCGGGGCTGGTGCGAACGAAGGCACGGATGTTTTCGCGCCGTTCTTCGGCATATGCCTGGGCTGCTTCGCTCTCGGTATCTTCCAGCGGGTTCACATCTGAAGAACTCATGACACTTCGGTTCCTTCGATCACGGTGCGCAACAGATCGGCACGGGTTATGACGCCAACATCCACGCCGCCGTCCTCCACAAGGATCGCGCTGTCGGTGTCGATTGCCAGATTGATCAGCGTGCTCAGGTTTTCGCCTTCATTCACACGCGGGGCGTCCGAGGGCAGAGGGCCATGGGTCGCGACATGTTCCGGTATGGGCCGCATGACGGCGTGGGCACGCACCACCTTGAGCCTTGAGATACCCGCCACGAAATCGGCGACATAGTCATCGGCGGGGTTCATTACGATGTCTTCGGCCGTTCCGATCTGCACCACCTTGCCGTCGCGCATGATCGCGATCCGGTTCCCGATGCGGACGGCTTCATCCAAATCATGGGTGATGAAGATCGTCGTCTTTTTCAGGATTTTGCTCAGTCGAATGAACTCATCCTGCAATTGCCGCCGGATCAACGGGTCCAACGCCGAGAACGGTTCGTCCATCAACAACACATCCGGGTTCGCTGCCAGTGCCCGGGCAAGGCCCACACGTTGCTGCATACCCCCGGACAGCTCGTGTGCGAATTTCGATCCCCAGGCTCCGAGTTCGACGATATCCAGAATAGCAGCGGCCTGACGCATGCGTTCATTCTTGCTGACCTGCCGGATCTCCAGCGGCATTGCGACATTGTCCAGCACAGACCGATGCGGCATCAGCGCAAAGTTCTGAAAGACCATGCCAATCTTGTTGTTGCGAAACTGCTGAAGCTCTTTCGGGCCCAGGGCCATCACGTCAGTGCCTTCGATTTCGATCTTGCCTGCGGTGGGTTCCAACAGCCGGTTGAAATGGCGAACCAGAGTGGACTTCCCGCTGCCTGACAGGCCCATGATGCAGAATATCTCGCCCCGATTGACCGAAAGACTGACATCCGCGACGCCCACAACGCAGTTGTATTCCGCCAGCACCTGGGCTTTGTCCAATCCACGGTCGCGGATTGCCTGCAGCGCCACCTCGGGCCTGCCCCCGAAAATCTTCCAGACATTCGAGATTTCAATAACGGTATCGTCGCTCATAAGTCCCCCAGAGGTCTGCTTTTGGGTGGCGCCAACAGATGCCGCCACCCTGTTTCTGGAAGCTCGATCAGAGGCCCAGCCAAGCGTCGACACGATCCGGGTTCGCCTCGACCCACTCGCGTGCAACCTCTGCCGGATCACGGCCCTTGCCGCTGATCTCATAGGCGAACCCGCTGACATCATCCGCCGTCAATGCGAAATTCGCCAAGAAATCGGCAATCGCCGGAGAACGCTCTGGCAGCGTGTTGGACCACGCAATCTGCACGTTCTTGAGGGCGTCCTTGGTCGCGACATTGGATTTGTTGTACCAGTCCGGGTCATCAGACGGTTGGACCATCACGTATTTTGCCGGGTCGAATTGTGGCTCGGTCAACATCTGGACGTCGAACATGTACCAGACGGCATGCGGCTTGTAGCAATAAAAGGCGTAGCCTTCGCCCTTGGCGATGCTGTCCTTGATCCGCGCGGTTTTAACGCTTTCCTCGGCGCGTATCGGCTCAATGAAATCAAGCAGGCCATAGTCGCGGGTTTTGACTTCGTTCACGTTGGCCGAAGCCCAACCCGGCGCGCCAATCCACATTTCACCTTTGCCATTGCCGTCACTGTCCATCAATGCGGCCACATCCGGGCGGCCCAGATCGGCGATGTCGGTGATGTTGTTGGCCTCACCAAAGTCTTTGCTGACGCAGAAACCCTGATTGCCCTCGTAGGGGTTCGATGACAGGGTGACGGTGCCCGCTTCGTCCACATATTTCTTGGTGAAGCTTTCCTGGTTTGGCAGCCAAACGTCGGGATGAACGTCGATATCGCCCTTGCCCTGATCCATCGCCTGAAAGATCGTGGCGTTGTTGCCGGGCACATATTCCACTTTGCCCCCGATGCGCATTTCCACGACCGCGCCCAGCACATGGGCAATCGCTTGGGCGCCGGTCCAGGATGGCACGCCGATTTTCACCTCTTCGGCTGCGAATGCCGGCACAGCGCAGACGCTGAGCGCAGCAGCCATCCCCAGCTTTTTCAGATTTGTTCTCATGGTCTTCTCCTCTGTTGAAATGCGCCGTGGTTCGGCGTCGTTTTTTTCCGTCGTTCGATTTTCCTATCGCGCAATAGGGGGGCGCCAACTTGCCTTTGGCGACACATTCGGACGGAAGGCTGAAACAAGACCAACCGCCAGACCCTGCCCGGAAGTCTAGAACAGGAGCTTTTCTGAGAGCCAATTCGAACATTTCATCAAACTATTCTGTTTCTGCATAGTTTTCTGTATCGTTGCTGAAGATGCTCTTTCACAAGCGGGGATACGCATTGGATCTGAATTGGCTACGCGATTTCGAATGCCTCGCCCGGACCTTGAACTTCACCCGTGCGTCTGATGAATGTAACATCACGCAATCCGCTTTCAGCCGCAGAATCAAAGCCTTGGAAAGCTGGGTGGGGCTGCCTTTGGTCAATCGGGCAACCTATCCGGTTCAATTGACCGAGGCCGGCAAACAATTCCTGCCTGTTGCCCAGGCGGCAATTTCACAGCTGTCTGAATCCCGCCAATCCCTGCGGGACGCCGACCGGGGCGACAGTCGGTTCATCCGGTTTTCGGTTCTGCACACCATTGCGGTTAATTTTTTGGCAACCCGCATAGAAGAGTTGCAGAAACAGATCCCCGATTTGCGCACGCGCGTCCTGTCCGATTCTCTGAGCACCTGTTGTGATCTTTTGGTCGAAGGCGCGGTGGATATCCTGCTGTGCTACTATCACCATACTGTCTCGCCCATGATCGACGAAACCGCGTTCGAGCGTAAGGATCTGTTGAAGGATCGGCTGATACCGGTGGCTGCCGCACAGCCGGTGCGGACACTGGGTTGGGATTTGTCCCGGCAGGATGGTCCACCGATCCCCTATCTGTCCTATGACCGATCGTCCTTCTTGGGCATGGTCGTTGAAAACACCGTTGACCGGAAACCCCAGAATACCGAAACGATATATGTCGATAGCCTCGTCGAAACGATCAAGCGAAGATTGATGACCGGCAGCGGATTTGCCTGGATGCCCGAAACGTCGATCTCCGCGGAGCTGGATCAGGGGTTGCTGGTGCCGATCGGTGACGATGCATGGTGTGCAACATTGACGATTTCAGCCTTTTCCAATCCGGCCAGTTTGGATCAGATCGCGCACCAGCTTTGGCAGCGTTTGTGACCGGACGGATTCGTTTTGACGCACCACCCGGCCGTTGAACGGAAAATGCGCCTTTACCTTGTATGCCGGCCCGTCTGAGAAAAATTGACGATCGCGCGGACCAGCAGATCGATCGTATCCACTGCATTGGCGTCATCCGCGACGCTGTCGGCAATGAGGGAGAATTCAGAGCAAGCGACAAACTGCAAGTCCGCCCCCGCCTTGACCAAGGCCCTTGAGGATGCTCGCAGCGTTTCGCGTGCCTTCTCGCTTTGACCGTTGACCTTGATCGCGCGGATCGCCGCCAGCATCGCGTCGTCATCCGTTGGCCAAACGGTTGACAGCCCGTGCGCGTGCAGGGCTGTTTCGAAAAGACAAATACGGCGCACCGCCGGAGAAGCGAGCACACCAACGCACCCACCCTTCCCGAGCGTCCCGACGGCGTGATCCGCGGCCAGTTCAACCATGTTCAACAGCGGAACGGTCACGGCATCGGTGATCGCCTTGGCATAGTGATGCGCCGTGTTGCAGGGAATTGCCAGCGCCACGGCGCCGGCATCCTGAAGACGTCGCGCCATCGCCGCCAGTGTCGGCCCCGGATCTTCGCCCGCCCCGTCGATCAGATGCGCGATCCGTGACGGGACCTGAGTGTTCATGTCGATCAAAAGCGGAATGTGGTCCCGGTCGTCGCTCACCGGCATAGCCTCGACCAGCTTGCGCTGGAGGAGGATCGTTGCCTCAGGGCCCATGCCGCCAAGAATGCCGATGGGGTGCTGCGTCATTGCTCAGATATTCACCCAGCGGTTTTTGTGATCGAAGGCAAAGTCATACCCCGCCAAAGCCGCCGCGCCGCCCGTGTGAAGGAAAACGACCCGCTGGTCTTTGAATTCGCCTTTGCGCGCCAGATCGATCAGGCCCGCTGCACCCTTGGCCGAGTAGCAGGGATCCAGAAGGATACCTTCCAATTCGGCAAACATCTGGATCGCTTCGATGCCGCTTTCAGTGGGCAGGCCATAGCCTTCGCCGACATAGTCGGTATTGGCCATGACATCTTCACGTTTTACCATGCCCGCGCACCCCAGCTTTTCGGCCGTCTCGCAGGCGAGGTCGTACACCATCTGTTCCTGCTTTGGCCGAGGTGCCCTTGTCCCGATGCCAAGCACCGGCACCTGCGCATTCATGGCGCACATTCCCGTCACCAAACCTGCCTGTGTACCGGACGACCCGGTCGCATGTACCAGCCGGTCAATCCGCAATCCGCTGTCATTGGCCTGACCCAACAGTTCAAAGGCCGCGTTTACATAGCCCAGCGCCCCGGTCGGGTTCGAGCCGCCGCCGGGAATGACATAGACATTGCGGCCTTCTGCCCGTTTCTTCGCGGCAGCCTTTTCCATTTCGCCCGGCATATCGTGACCCCCGGGAAACTTCTGGGTGGTCGCGCCGTGCAAGTGATCCAGCAGAACATTGCCGTTTGTATTGTAGTTGCCATCTTGATAGCCGGTGCGATCTTCCAGAAGAATATGGCAATCAAGGCCCAGCTTGGCGGCAAACGCTGCGGTTTGTCGACCGTGGTTGGTTTGAGTGGCACCTTGCGTCATCACCATGTCGGCGCCCTGCGCTTCTGCTTCGGCCATCAGAAATTCCAGCTTGCGGGTCTTGTTGCCGCCGGTTGACATGCCGGTGCAATCGTCGCGCTTGATCCAGATTTCCACCCCCAGCTCTTTGGAAAGCCGCTTCATCGGTTCAAGCGGTGTCGGAAGATGGGCGAGGTGAAGGCGGGGAAAGCGCGCAAGATGCATGTCACAATTCCTAATATTGATTTTCGTCAATTTACGATGTGTTCTGCTGCTCTGCTAATTCGAAATTCAGTGATTATGTTGCAAAAATTGCATATTAGTAAGGCCTGCGCTATCTGGTTCACATGCGTTTGGAATGGATCGACGACATATTGGCCGTGCTGGACAGCGGATCGCTGACACGGGCTGCGGAAAAACGGCTGCTGACCCAATCTGCCTTTACCCGTCGGGTGCGGCTCATCGAAGGCAGTATCGGTGCGACCCTGTTTGATCGTCGCCGCAAACCCGTATCCCTGATGCCGGGCGTTCAGGCGTTGGAACCTGAAATGCGCGAGCTGAGCGCGCGTCTGCACAAACTGCGTCACAGTTTGAAAACAGAAAGCGATCAGGCCAGCCAGTCTTTGTCGCTCGTGTGCCAGCATGCGTTGACGACAACCGTCTCGCCGAAAGTGGTCCGGATGTTGACCGAAAACAGCGATATCTCGGTTCAGGTGCGATCGGGGAACCAGGACGAATGCCTGTTGCAGCTGATCTCGAAAGAAGTCGATTTCGCGATCATGTACGCGGCATCGGACGGTGGGGTGCAGAACCTCGAAAGTGCGTTTCAGGCGAAGACGCTTGGTGCCGACACATTGATCCCGGTATGCGCACCTGCAATGCGCGGGGAATTGGATGGCAAGACCATTCCTGCGATTGTCTACCCGCCTGATGTCTTTCTTGGCCAGGTATTTTCCCGATTGATTGCACCGCGGTTGCCCGACGAAACCAGCCTCGTGGCCAAGGCCGAGACGGCCCTGACGCTGGCGATGCTGCATTATGCCGTGAATGAAATCGGCGTTGCCTG
Organism: Ruegeria sp. THAF33; assembly: GCF_009363615.1. Taxonomy (NCBI): domain Bacteria; kingdom Pseudomonadati; phylum Pseudomonadota; class Alphaproteobacteria; order Rhodobacterales; family Roseobacteraceae; genus Ruegeria; species Ruegeria sp. THAF33. Next base: position 77,386 of record NZ_CP045384.1, read on the forward strand.
GTTGCCCTATTCTTTGGTTGCCACGCCGCTTGCTCAGGGACAGCTTGTAAGCGTTGAAGACGCCCTGCCTGCGCAGGCGCTGACAATAAGAATGGTCCGTTTGGCCGAAGCGAAGCCAGAGTTCAGTGAACAGATTTGGCAACGTCTTGCCGGGCAATCGCAAAGCTTTTGGTTGTCGCAGGATCAAAACGACGAGGCGACCTGAGCCGTTCACCGAGAAAGGTGCCGGGCCTGCCGATCAGCATCGGAAGAATACGCAACGGAATAGTGGCAAAACCGAGCTGGATGTATCTAACCTGTGCTGAAATGACAGCAACAGGGCAGGTCAGCGGATGTTCGGGAAGGTATTGAAAACGGGTATAGGTGTCGCGGTTCTGGGCGTCGTGGGGCTGCTTGGTTATCTTCTGATCGCCCCGCCCGATTTGTTGAAAGTAGGCACGAATTACTCGGCCAAGATTGTCTGTTCGAATGTTTTCATTGCCGGACGTGATCCGGAAGAGGTCCTTTCGGTGGATGTGCAGGCCCCGGGGCATCCGCTGCTCAAACATGTTTCGATTGAGGTCGATCGAGAGGCGCAGACTGTTCATGCGCGACTCTTTCGGTTCTTCGCGCCCGCCACATCGCAGTTCCGGCAGGGGCTTGGCTGCACCAACGTGCATGCTACATCCCTGAGTGCGCAGCGACTTGAGGCCGCCAAGCCCGCGCCGACAGGTCTTTGGCCAGGCGGAAACGACGTTGCACAGTCTCAGGATCCCAAAATTCAGGCCGTCTTGTCGGATGATACGCTGCTTGGCGAAGGGTACCGCGCCATAGTGGTGGTTCAAGGCGGGCGCATCGTGGCCGAACGCTATGCGGAAGGGTTCGACGCCGACACACCGTTGCTGGGCTGGTCCATGACCAAGACGGTCACGGCCGGGCTGATCGGAACGTTGATCAACGCGGGTCAGATGAATGTATCGGACACCCTTGTCGACAGCTTTCCCGAATGGGCAGAAGACGCAAGGCGAGACATTACTGTTGCGGACATGCTGGCGATGACAAGCGGTCTGCAATGGAATGAAGAATACGGAGACGTGTCAGACGTGACCAGGATGCTGTATCTCAGCAATGACATGGCCGTTTTCGCTGCCGACCGTGCACTGGAAGCCGGCATTGGAACCGACTTCAACTATTCCTCCGGCACGTCCACCGTGTTGTCCCGGGTGTGGCAGGACAAGCTGGCCGATGGCGGTTTGAGCTATCCTCGGGATGCGCTTTTTGAACCGCTTGGCATGGCTTCGGCGATCATCGAGACAGATGTCGCCGATACATTCATCGGATCCAGCTATATGTACGCCACGGCCCGAGACTGGGCGAAGTATGGCCAGTTTCTGCTGCAAAAAGGGGTTTGGGACGGCGCACAGATTTTGCCCACAGGTTTTGTGGACTGGATGTTCGAACCCGTTGCGGCGTCTGGTGGGGAATATGCCAAAGGTCATCTTTGGTTGAAATCGCCGGGCGACCTGCCACCGTTTGAAGACGCGGTTTGGTTGCAAGGGCATGACGGTCAGTCCATCGGAATTTTCCCGTCGCGTGACATGGTCGTCGTGCGGATGGGGCTTACACCTTCACGGGTGGGCTATTCTTCTTTGCCCTTGGCGAAAGCGCTTATTGCGGCTTTCGGGGGGTAGGGGATCGAACATTCCCATCGACGCACCGCCCGACATTGCGGCGGGCATCGCCGGTAGGGCAGGACACTGGGTCGCAGATCGGTATCTTGCACGCCGGTACAGTTTGGTATACCGCCGCATACAAATTCAAGGTGCCGGGCTTTCACATGGCCCGGTGCATCAGCTAAATGGTCGGAACCGTCATGAGCCTTTACACAGAATACCTGAACGAAATCGAGACGCGCAAAGAACAGGGTCTGCACCCCAAACCCATCGAAGACGGTGCTCTTTTGCAGGAAATCATCGGGCAGATCAAAGATACGGGTCACGCTCATCGTGCCGATTCACTGAACTACTTCATATACAACACGCTTCCGGGCACAACCAGCGCCGCAGGTGAAAAGGCGCGCTTTCTGAAAGAGATCATCCTGGGTGAAGCGACGGTCGAAGAAATCTCGCAGGATTTCGCGTTTGAATTGCTGTCGCATATGAAGGGCGGCCCATCGGTAGAGGTTCTGCTTGATCTGGCGCTGGGCGATGACGCAGAGATTGCGCAGAAAGCGGCGGCAGTTCTGAAAACCCAGGTGTTCCTGTACGACGCAGATACCAACCGTCTGAAAAAAGCCTTTGAGGCCGGGAACGCCGTTGCCGGGGACATTCTGGAAAGCTATGCCAAGGCCGAGTTCTTTACCCGGCTTCCCGACATCGAAGAAGAAATCAAGGTTGTGACCTATGTGGCGGCCGAAGGGGATATTTCGACCGATCTTCTGTCGCCCGGCAATCAGGCGCATTCGCGGTCGGACCGCGAATTGCACGGCAAGTGCATGATCTCACCCGAAGCACAGGCCGAGATTCAGGACTTGCAAAAACAGCACCCGGACAAGCGCGTCATGCTGGTTGCTGAAAAAGGGACGATGGGCGTTGGATCGTCGCGCATGTCCGGTGTCAACAACGTTGCATTGTGGACCGGAAAGCAAGCTAGCCCCTATGTTCCATTCGTGAACATCGCGCCGGTTGTTGCCGGTACAAACGGGATTTCACCGATCTTTCTGACCACCGTCGGCGTCACCGGCGGGATCGGCATCGATCTCAAGAACTGGGTCAAGAAAGTGGATGCCGACGGCAATCCGATCCTGAACAATGACGGCAATCCTATCCTCGAGCAGAAATATTCCGTCGAGACCGGAACGGTACTGACCATCAACACCAAGGACAAAAAGCTGTACAATGACGCAGGTGACAAAGAGCTGGTCGATCTGTCATCATCCTTCACGCCGCAAAAGACCGAGTTCATAAAGGCCGGAGGATCTTATGCCATTGTCTTTGGTAAAAAGCTCCAGACATTCGCAGCCGAGACGCTCGGCATCGAGCTGAAATCCGCTTTTGCACCGTCCAAAGAGATCTCGCATGAAGGGCAGGGCCTGACGGCGGTTGAAAAGATATTCAACAAGAACGCGGTCGGCGTAGCCGAAGGCAAAGTTCTGCATGCGGGCTCGGATGTTCGGGTGAAGGTCAACATCGTCGGTTCGCAGGACACCACCGGCCTGATGACGGCGCAGGAACTGGAAGCCATGGCGGCTACGGTGATCTCGCCCACCGTTGACGGCGCCTATCAGTCTGGCTGTCACACTGCTTCGGTTTGGGATTCCAAAGCGCAGGCGAATATCCCAAAACTGATGAAATTCATGAACAACTTTGGTCTGATCACCGCGCGTGACCCCAAAGGTGTTTATCACTCGATGACAGACGTCATCCACAAGGTTCTGAACGACATCACCGTGGATGACTGGGCGATCATCATCGGTGGCGACTCGCATACACGTATGTCCAAAGGCGTCGCGTTTGGCGCTGACTCGGGTACTGTCGCACTGGCGCTGGCCACTGGCGAAGCCACCATGCCGATCCCGGAATCGGTCAAGGTGACATTCAAGGGCCAGATGGCGGATCACATGGATTTCCGCGATGTGGTTCACGCCACCCAGGCGCAGATGCTGAAGAAATTCGGCGACAACGTGTTCCAGGGGCGGATCATCGAAGTTCACATCGGCACATTGCTGGCGGATCAGGCATTCACCTTTACTGACTGGACGGCCGAGATGAAGGCCAAGGCCTCGATCTGCATCTCAGCGGATGACACTTTGATCGAATCTCTGGAAATCGCGAAAAGCCGTATCCAGATCATGATCGACAAGGGAATGGACAACGAGGCCCGGACACTTCAAGGTCTGATCGACAAGGCCAACGCTCGGATCTCGGAAATCAAGTCGGGTGAAAAGCCTGCCTTGAAACCGGATGAAAATGCCAAGTATTTTGCCGAGTTGGTGGTTGATCTGGATGAGATCAGCGAACCCATGATCGCCGACCCGGATGTCAATAACGCCGATGTCTCAAAGCGGTATACCCATGATACGATCCGGCCGGTTTCCCACTACAAGGGGGAAAAGAAGGTCGATCTGGGATTTGTTGGATCGTGCATGGTGCACAAAGGCGATCTGGTCATCGTCTCGCAAATGCTGAAAAACATCGAGCAGGAGAAGGGCACAGTAGAATTCAAGGCCCCGCTGGTTGTTGCTGCGCCCACCTACAACATCATCGATGAGCTGAAAGAAGAAGGCGAGTGGAGCATTCTTCAGAAGTATTCAGGCTTTGAATTCGACGATCTGTTCCCAAAGAGCAAAGCACGGACGGAATACGAGAATATCCTGTATCTGGAGCGTCCGGGATGCAACCTCTGTATGGGCAACCAGGAGAAAGCCGCAAAGGGTGACACTGTGCTGGCCACGTCCACACGACTGTTCCAAGGGCGTGTTGTTGAGGACGCGGCGGAAAAGAAAGGCGAATCCCTGCTGGCATCGACCCCGGTGGTGGTGCTGTCGGCTGTTTTGGGCCGAATGCCGACCGCCGAGGAATACAAATCGGCCGTGAAAGGTATCGACCTCACCAAATTTGCGCCTCCGATGGAAAAGCCCGCACGCACGAAGTCAGCGCATTTCTAAACGCAAGGCACTAAGTTGATTGCTCGGTCATCCCTTCAGGTGGCCGGGCGATTGAGTTCCGCTGTGTTCAGGCCTGGTTGCAGCGCGCGCCGCGCAAAAGCGCGGCATGGGAATGCCCCGGACCTTTCGCACAACTTCGCGTGGACCATTGGGGAAAAATCCATGATCCACGGCCATACGGTCGCTGTTTGGCGTCAGGCTGACAGCTCTTTATACATGTAAGTTGTGGGTTCCAGTCTGGTTTCGAACGGGTTCCGGCAATAGTTCGGAATTTCCCCAGCAATCTGAAATCCAAGGTCCAGATAAAGCAATCGAGAAGGGTCGGTGCTGCGGGTATCCAGAACCAGCATCGTGCGCTCCAACTCTGTCGTTCGTTGAAAGAGGGCTTCCATCAACGCGCGGCCAAAACCGCGCCGTCTGGCGTTCGGGTGCACCAGAAGTTTTGCGACATCCGCGCGGTGCGGCTGATTGGGCATGGTCGCGGGGATCAGTTGCACCGTGCCCTGAATGCGCCCTTTGTGGTGGAGGACAAACAGCTCCAATGCACCGGATTTCAGCCCAGGTCGAACGTTTTGCAGCCAGTATTTTCGTGCGTCACCCTCGGTAAACGGAAGGACAAAGCCGATGCTGGCCCCTTCATGCACACAGGCGTGGAGGATTCCCGCCAGATCATCCACTGCCGCGCTGAAATCGAGATCGGTCAGACGCGAGATCATATCAGCACCAAGAGATAACGCGCACCGCGAGATGCCCCGGTTTCAAACCGGGTTGGGCCCGACAGGTGATAGCGCAGGCAATCTCCGGCGCTCAGCGCATGGGGTGTTCCGTCAACTGTCAGTGTCAGTGCGCCGTCGATCAGGATCAGATGGTGTTCCTGCCCGGATTTGGGCGGCGCATCGTAAGTGATGACCGTATCGCGCGGCAGGTGACATTCCACGACCTCGGCGTTCAAGCCGTTTGCAGGCGGTGAAACTGCACGGCGGGTAAAGCCGGTTTCGGGATCCCGCCATTCGGTCTGGCGTTCAAACGCCACTTTGGGGTCAAAGCTGTCTTCGACCATCATCAAAAGCCGTGACACCGGCAGATCATAAGCGGCACAGAGGCGGCCGAGATTCTCAGCGGTGGGGCTGACCTCTCCTTTCTCCATGCGGGACAGCGTGGCGCGGCTGATTCCGCTGTGGGCGGCCAGTTGATCCAGGGACCACCCGCGCCCGTGGCGGAGTTCGTTCAAACGGACGGCAAGGCGGTTTGAGAGGTTGTCGAGCATGGATCACAAACGAGAAGATTTTTCATTTAAGGGAAAATTGCATAAAATTATGTATGTGTAAATGAAAAAGGGCGCAGAAACTCCGCGCCCTCTGCCAGCTTTTGACGAGGCAGTGGATTACTTCCAGCCGACTTCGTTAAAGATTTTCTGTGCTTCCGGGATGTTCTTTGCGACTTCCGACAGGTTCACGTCGTCAGCTTTGAACTCACCCAGTGCCTTTACCGATTCCGCCAGTTCAACACTCTGCACTGCCGGGAATTCGTCATTGCCCGCCGAGAAGTACTTCTGCGCCTGATCGCTTGCCAGATACTCGAGGAAAAGGATTGCGTTTTCCTTGTTCGGCGCGTGTGCCGCGACGCCACCGCCCGACAGGTTCATATGCGCACCATAGCTGTCCTGATTGGGGAAGACCCAGCCGATCTTGTCGAGATCAGAGGACAGGCCTTTGACGTCTTTGCGGATAGCCCGCGCATAGTAGTAGGTGTTCGATACAGCGATGTCGCATTCACCCGAAACGATGCCACGCAGCTGGTCGGTGTCACCCCCCTGCGGGTCTCGGGCCATGTTGGCGACAACGCCTTCGGCCCAGGATTTTGCAGCTTCTGCGCCTTCATGTGTGATGATCGATGCGAGCAGGGTCTGGTTGTAGGTGTTGGTCGAGGACCGGATGCAGATCAGGCCCTTGTATTCCGGCTTGGCCAAGTCCGCGTAAGTGGCCGGCGGATTGGCAACATTTTCTTTGTTGTAAAAGATGATCCGACCGCGCTGCGAGAAGCCGAACCACTGGTTGTCTTCGTCCTGAAGGTTGGCGGGGATGCGCTCCTCCAGGGTTTCGCTGTCGATGGCTTGCAGAATGCCCGCATCTTTGGCGCGCGCCAGGCGAGACGTGTCGACCGTCAGCATGACATCTGCCGGAGAGTTCGCGCCTTCGGCTTCCATGCGCGCAATCAATTCATCCGCCTTGCCTTCGATCCGGTTGATCTTGATGCCGGTCGCTTCTTCGAAGTCCGTGTAAAGACGTTCGTCAGTGTCATAGTGGCGCGAGGAATAAAGGTTCAGCTCGCCTTCAGCCGCGGCTGATGTTGCGATCAATGCCGACAGAGCGGCAGCCAGGCAGGTTGTGGATTTCAGCATAGTTTGCCCCAACAATTGAATTTCGCGTCGGTCGATATCCCGACTGATTTGCTCAATTATACGATTCTCAGCGAGATGCAAGAAAATCCGACAGATTTACTTGGTCAAATGAGCGCAGGCGCACTTGCGAGGCTTTTCCGGGCGGGCGCGATTTGTGTTGAACGGAAAGATCCGCGTCACACGGCAGTGTCTGGATCACTCACGATCAAGTACCTCAACTGAAAGGATCGTGGGCAAATGGCGCGCGACTTCCGTCCATGTGTCCCCTTCATCAACACTGGCAAAAACCGAGCCGCTGTTGGTCCCGAAATAGACACCGGCGGGGTCTCGGTGGTCTCCGGCCATGGCCTGTCGCAGAACAGTGAAAAAACAGCTTTCTTGCGGCAACCCACGCCGCTGGTCTTGCCATGTTGCGCCTCCATTTGTGGATTTCCAAACTGCCGCAGCGGCATCCGGTGGATAGCGCCCGATGCTGTCTCCGTTCAAAGGTAATGTCCAGATCGTGTCAGGATCACGTGGGTGCACATGAATCGGAAATCCAAAGGTGGATGGCAGGCCTTTGGTGATGTCATCCCAACTGCGCCCTCCGTCGGCCGAGCGCCAGACACCGTGATGGTTTTGCTGGTAGAGCAAATCCGCGGTTCCCGGAGCTTGAACCATGTTGTGGACGCAATGACCCGTTTCACCATCCCTGGGGGCAGCGGGATGATCATGATGCGTGCAAGATTCGGCGTTGGACAATCTGTTGCGCCGCTCCCAGCTTGCGCCGCCATCCTCGGTTGCAAACACACCCGCAGCGGAAATGCCGACCCAGAGCTTTTTCGAATCACTTGGGTCAGTCACGATTGTATGCAGGACCAGTCCCGCACCGCCGGGATTCCAATCGGGTGCTGAGGGGTGGTTTGTCAGGCCCTCAAGCGTGTCCCATGTCCGACCATTGTCGTGGCTGGCAAGCAGGCGGGCCGGTTTTGTGCCAGCGTACAACGTTCCATGTTGATAACGCAAAGACCAGACCTGAGAAAACTCATCGGCGAATGGTGCGGGTTCTCCGGTCCAGCCAATCATCTGGGCAAAATCCTGATCGTTGGCGGCCCACTCGTCCATTTGGCCCTTGGTGAGTTTTGCGACCTGCCAAGTCACACCGCCGTCTTCGGAACACCAGACACCGGCGCCATGCCAGTCACCACCGCCCCCGGCCCAAAGCGTGCCCGTTTCCTTGTCGCCGATGACGTGGTTGATCGGCCATCCTTCGCAATGCGGGCCCGTCACTTTCCAGTCTGACCTGTTCTGATCACCAGAGATAATGAACGTTCCCTTGGTCGTCCCCACCAGTACGTCGATGCCGTGTTCGCGCATGGGTTTTACACTCCGCAATATCGAAGCAAGGGTAGCACGTCGGGCGCACAGGTGCAGAAAACAAAAAAAACCGCGCTCAAGAGCGCGGTTTTCTAAAACGGTGTTTCGCTGTTCTCAGCCCTGACGAGCTTTGAACTTGCGCTGCGTCTTGTTGATAACGTAGACGCGGCCTTTGCGACGCACAATACGGCAGTCGCGGTGCCGATTCTTGAGCGAGCGGAGCGAGTTCTTGACCTTCATGGTCTGTCTCCAATCTGCGGCGCCTTCATCAAGGACGTGGCCAGCGCCTGGGTTACTCGGGTGTCCCGGATTTCCGGAACAGTGAAATCATGGTGGGCGGTACAAGGATCGAACTTGTGACCCCTTCGATGTCAACGAAGTGCTCTACCGCTGAGCTAACCGCCCACTTTCCCTTTGCGCGCCCAGCCCCATAACGAAATGGGGCGCGGAACCCCGCGCCGGTAGCGGGGTCTATAAAAGGAGTCGCAAAGGGGTTCAAGGGGTTTGGTAGAACTATTTTCCGGTCTATGTTGATTGCGAACATGGAGGGATCATGCAGAACGCAGCCTTTGTATTGGATATGCCTGAAAACCGTAGTTCATGCGTGGTTTTTTCATCTCCGCATAGCGGGCGGAATTATCCAGAAGCGTTTTTGAAGCGGTCCGTTCTGAATCAAAGCGTGATTCGATCCTCGGAAGACGCCTTCGTGGATCAATTGTTTGCTGCTGCGGCCGAGAATGGCGCGCCTTTGATCAAAGCGACCATGCCACGCGCCTATCTGGACCTGAATCGCAGTCTGGACGAACTGGACCCGGCGCTGATCAGCGGTGCCCGCAGGCATGGGCACAACCCGAGGGTCGCATCAGGGTTGGGTGTGATACCCCGCGTTGTGGCCAATGGACGGGCAATCTACAGCGGCAAGCTGACCATGGACGAGGCGCGGCTGCGTATCGACACCTATTGGCGCCCCTATCATGCACGTTTGAAATCCCTGCTGGCCGAATCACACGAGAAATTCGGCCAGGCCATACTGGTGGATTGCCACTCCATGCCGCATGAGGCGGTGGCCATGGCTGGTACGACCCGAAACAAACGGCCCGAGATCGTGCTGGGTGATCGGTTCGGTGCTTCGGCCTCGTCTGAAATCGTGGACCTCGTCGAATCGGCGTTTGCTGCGGCAGGTCTGAATGTGGTGCGCAATGCCCCGTTTGCCGGGGCCTATGTGACTCAGACTTATGGCCGCCCCACCCGCCAGCAACACGCGATCCAGATTGAAATCGACCGGGCCTTGTATATGGACGAAGAAAAGATTGCGCCGAACGCCAATTTCATGACGTTTTCGAAACTCCTCCGGCAGGTGGTGCGCGACATATCCAGGATCGGTTCAAAACCTCTTCGTCTGGCGGCGGAATAAAACTAGCGCAAAGCACGTCCCTTCACGATGGCTTCCGGGCCGAACCTCTGGCGGATTTGGTCGGTGGCCCGCTCGGCTTGTGATCTGCGGACGGCGCCGGGATCAAGCAGGTCGCCGGAGATGTCAGCCTGATCCGCCGGGCACAGGTCAGACAGGCCACACCCCAACAGGCGGTACGGCCCCTGATCTCCCACCTGATCGAAAAGCCCTTTTGCGGTGCGATAAATCCTGTCCGCGATCTGCGTTGCGTCCCGCAATGATACGCGCCGTGTCAGAACCTTGTGATTGGCTTTCTTCAGCTTCAGCGTAACGACCCGGCCAGCCAGATCCTTGGCCTTGGCCCGGTCCGAGACCTTCAGGGCCATGCGCCACAAATGTCCGTCCAGAACATCAATATTGGCGGTGTCCTCGAAAAACGTGGTCTCATTGCTGATGGATTTCATCGGTTCATGGGCTGAAACGCGCCGTTTGTCCTGACCCCGTGCCAGATGCCAAAGGCGATACCCCATCGAGCCGAAACGCGCAGTCAAAGCCTCCTGATCCCAACGCAGTAGGTCGTTGAAGGTTCGAATCCCTGCCCGGTCCAGTGATTCCTGCGCGGCAGGGCCAATGCCCCAGATCAACCTTACGGGTTTGTCATTCAGAAACTCTGCCGTCTCTGCCTTGCCGATCACCGAAAACCCGCGGGGCTTGTCGAGGTCCGAGGCAACCTTGGCCAGAAACTTGTTGTGACTCAGCCCGATGGATCCTGTCACGCCCAGTTCATCCTTCATGCGTTTGACCAGGCGCGCGAGCATGACGGCTGGGGGGGCTCCGTGCAGGCGCTCGGTGCCGGACAGGTCCATGAAAGCTTCGTCCAGGGACAGGGGTTCGACCACTGGTGTCAGTTCGTCCATCATGGCGCGGATGTCCCGTGACACCTGGGCATATACGGACATGCGTGGTTTGATCACGACGGCATCGGGGCACAGTTGCAGCGCTTTGAACATGGGCATGGCGGATCGCACACCGCGAATTCGGGCCACGTAGCATGCCGTGGACACAACACCGCGTTTGCCGCCGCCGATGATGACGGGCTTGTCTGCCAGTTCCGGATTGTCCCGCTTTTCCACCGAAGCATAGAAGGCATCGCAATCCATATGCGCGATGGACAGATCAAACAGTTCGCGATGAGACTTTACCCTGGGGCTGCCGCAGGCCGTGCAGCGCCGTTCGTTGGTCAAAGGGGTCAGGCAATCTCGGCAAAGACCGGGCATCTGCGTCCTCGTGTGTTCCGCAGTTGTCTTGGGGGTTCCTTATATCATCCAGTGATATCGATCAAAGATCATTCCGAGAAAAGAAACCCCCCGCGCTTCGCGGGGGGAAGTAACGAACCTCAGGAAGAATAGGTTCGTTGGGGAGTAAATCCCCCTAAGAATCGCCAAGAATTTCGGGCTGAGATAGGGTTAAGCGCGCTTTTCAAAAACTCGCTTTTTGAATGTGTGTTTTCTGGCACAGGGACGATTTGGCGCGGATTCGCGAAAAATTGACGTAAGGTCAACCTGTTGCGGCGGTTTTTTCAGCGTGAATCCCTGTTGAAACGATGATCCTGCTCATCTCGTTTTCAGAGAATTTAACTCGGTCAAAACGGCCGCGGCCGCGGATTTCGGATCTTCGGCCTGATAAATGGGGCGGCCAACTACGATATGATCCGCCCCGTCCTGGATGGCGCTGGCGGGTGTGGCCACACGTTTTTGATCGCCCAGTGCCGCGCCTGCCGGACGCACGCCGGGGGTTACGATCAGCCGGCCCGTCGCCTGGGGCAGGGCGCGGATCAGGGCGGCCTCCTGCGGGCTGGCGATCACGCCGTCGGCCCCGGCCTCGAAGGCGTGGGCGGCGCGTTCCACCACCATGTCCTGAACGTCACCGGCCTTCATCATGCCGGCATCCAGGTCGTCGCGGTTCAGCGAGGTCAGGATGGTCACCGCCAGGATTTTCAGATCCTTGCCTGCTGCGCCTTCCTTGGCGGCGCGCACCACATGCGGGTCGCCATGCACGGTCAGGAAATCCAGATCGAACTGCGCCAGCCCCCGCACCGCGTTTTCCACCGTGTTGCCGATGTCGAACAGCTTCATGTCCAGGAAGATGCGCTTGCCATGTTCCTGCTTGAGCTCATTGGCCAGTGCCAGCCCGCCCCCGGTCAGCATGCCCAGACCGATCTTGTAGAATGAAACGACGTCGCCCAGCGTCTCGGCCAGCTTCAGCCCTTCCAGCGCGTTGGGGACGTCGAGGGCGACGATCAGGCGGTCATCGGCGGTTTGGGGCATTGTATCGGCCTTTCAAGCTTGACGGGATCGGCGCTTCTGTAGAGCGTGTGACGCATTGAGACAAGAAAAGACGCAGGAAAATACGGGATGATACGGTTGGGTGTGGTGGCCTCGGCCGGAACCCGACCCCGACGATCCACCGCAGGACCCCGACTATTCGGATGGAGAGTGTGACTGCCTGATGGCCGCTGCCGCTCCGGGGCAGTCGCCCTATTTCGACGGGGTGAAATGGGCCGACATGGACGCCGAGAATGCGATGGCGATCTGTGCCGATCTGCTGCTTAAAGACCAGGATGTCGATGCCGAGGTCGTGGCCGCCTTTGGCCGGGCGCTCATCAAAGGTGGCAAGCTGGAAATGGCGCTCGAGTTTTCGGAACTGGCCGCAATGGAGGGCAGCGGGCTGGCGATGAACACGCTCGCTTCGCTCTATAATGATGGCGAGATCGTTCCCACGGAACACGAGACCGCGTTTGCCTGGTACATGACCGCTGCCGAAACCGGTCTGCCGATGGGGATGCACAACGTCGCTTATGGCTACGAGAACGGGAAAGGTATTGCGCCCAACATCGACAAGGCGCTGTACTATTATGAAAGGGCCGCATTCTTCGGATATGAGCCGTCTCTGCTGCACCTCGGCGTAATCTATCGCGAAGACACGCATGTCGCACGCGATATGCAGCGCACGGTCGACTATCTGAAGATGGCGGCCCCAAACGGCAGCGCCGATGCCGCGGCGCGTCTGGGATACATCTACGAGATCGGCGAGAACGGCTACTTCAAGGACATCGAACAGGCGCTGGATTATCATTTCCAGGCCGCCAGGCAGAACAATGTCGTGGCGCTGCACAATCTCGGGTCTTTGACCTATCACGGGCGGGATGGTGTGCCACAGGACACGGAAGCGGTCTTGTTGTTCTGGGGCAGGGCCGCAAAGCTCGGCGATGTGAAATCTCAGCGCAAATTCGGCCGGTTGCTCTATGAAACCGGCGATGTCGAAGAGGCGCTGAGGTTTCTTCGCCTCGCGGCCGAGCAGGGCGATGACGAGGCGCAAAAGCTGATCCGGCAGATCGAAGGCGGTTGACCCCCACGGCTGACAAAGGAGCCAGCGGTGTCCCCGCTTTGTCCCAACTGTGCTATGGTGCTGCCATTCTGAAACGAAAATTGCATCAAAGGGACAGACCATGAAGCACCTTGTTCCGCTGGCCGTCGTCGCCACGCTGGCCGCCTGCGACGACACGCCGCCACAGACCGAAACAGGCGCCGCGCCGCCCCCGACCAATGATGATTTGTATCTTGTTCGGGGCTATCGGTCCGAAGATGACTGGTGCCAGTTGACCGGAGAAACCGCCTTTACCGGCAATTTCCTTGACCACACCGCCGACCTTGTATCCTGCCCCACGGGCAGCGCCGCCGCGCAGTCTCTGGTCGAGACGAACGATGCCCAGCAGGTGGCCGAAACCGGGGGCTACACCGTCTATACGATTCCGCGTGGTTGAGGCGTTTTTCACTCTCTAGCCTCTTGAAGCGGCGGAGAAGTTTCCCAGATTGAGGTCAAGGCCCGGACCACTGCGTGCTGCCAAGCGGGCGCAAATTCACCGGGCGCTTGGAAAAGGAGAATACCATGGACTTGAACAAGTTCACCGAACGTGCACGGGGGTTCGTGCAGGCGGCGCAGACCATTGCGCTGCGCGAGGGGCACCAGAGGCTGGAGCCAACACATATACTCAAAGCATTGATGGATGACGATCAGGGGCTGGCAAGCAATCTGATCACACGCGCGGGCGGCGCGCCGAACCGCGTGGTCGAGGCGCTTGACGCAGCTATGGGCAAGATCCCGAAAGTCAGCGGTGATGCCGGCCAGATTTACATGGACGGCCAGACGGCCAAGGTTCTGGACGAGGCTGAAAAGATCGCCACCAAGGCGGGCGACAGCTTTGTTCCGGTCGAGCGCGTGTTGATGGCGCTGTGCATGGTCAAATCCAAGGCCAAAGAGGCGCTGGAGGCGGGTGCCGTATCTGCGCAAAAGCTCAACGAAGCCATCAACGACATCCGCAAGGGGCGTACTGCTGACACCGCAACGGCGGAAGAGGGCTATGACGCGCTCAAGAAATATGCCCGCGACCTGACCGAGGCCGCGCGCGAAGGCAAGATCGACCCGATCATCGGCCGCGACGAGGAAATTCGCCGCGCGATGCAGGTTCTGTCGCGCCGCACCAAGAACAACCCGGTTCTGATCGGTGAACCCGGCGTCGGTAAAACCGCGATCGCCGAGGGCATGGCCCTGCGCATCGTCAACGGCGACGTGCCGGAATCGCTGAAGGACAAGAAGCTGCTTGCGCTTGACATGGGGGCGCTGATCGCTGGTGCGAAATACCGTGGTGAATTCGAAGAACGCCTCAAGGCTGTTCTGACCGAGGTGACCGAGGCCGCCGGTGAGATCATCCTGTTCATCGACGAGATGCACACGCTGGTTGGCGCGGGCAAATCGGATGGTGCGATGGATGCCGCCAACCTGATCAAGCCTGCGCTTGCACGGGGTGAGCTGCACTGCATCGGTGCGACCACACTGGACGAGTATCGCAAATATGTCGAAAAAGACGCGGCCCTTGCGCGCCGCTTCCAGCCGGTGATGGTTCAGGAACCGACGGTCGAGGACACGATCAGCATTCTGCGTGGTATCAAAGAGAAGTACGAGCTGCACCACGGTGTGCGCATCTCGGATTCGGCGCTGGTGTCGGCGGCGACCCTGTCGCATCGCTATATCACCGATCGGTTCCTGCCCGACAAGGCCATCGATCTTGTCGACGAGGCAGCGTCGCGTCTGCGGATGGAGGTGGACTCCAAGCCCGAAGAGCTTGATCAGCTGGATCGTCAGATCCTTCAGATGCAGATCGAAGAAGAGGCGCTGAAGCTGGAAGACGATGCGGCATCGAAGGATCGCCTGGAAACCTTGCAGAAGGATCTTGCAGAACTTCAGGAAAAATCCGCCGAGATGACCGCGCAGTGGCAGGCCGAACGCGACAAGCTGGCTGGCGCGCGGGATTTGAAGGAACAGCTCGACAAGGCGCGGGCCGATCTGGAAATCGCCAAGCGCGAAGGCAACCTCGCCAAGGCGGGTGAGCTGTCCTATGGCATCATCCCCGAGCTTGAGAAAAAGCTGTCCGAGGCCGAGAATGCCGAAAGCAACGCCATGATGGCCGAGGAAACGGTGCGTCCGGAACAGATCGCAAGCGTTGTCGAACGCTGGACGGGCATCCCGACCGCCAAAATGCTGGAAGGCGAACGCGAGAAACTGCTGCGGATGGAAGAAGAACTGCATTCGCGCGTGATCGGTCAGGATGCGGCTGTCACCGCTGTTGCCAACGCAGTACGCCGTGCTCGTGCGGGTCTGAATGACGAGAACCGCCCGCTGGGCTCGTTCCTGTTCCTTGGACCGACCGGCGTGGGTAAGACCGAGCTGACCAAGGCCGTGGCGAATTTCCTGTTCGACGACGACAACGCGATGGTGCGCATCGACATGTCCGAGTTCATGGAGAAACACGCGGTTGCCCGCCTGATCGGTGCCCCTCCGGGCTATGTCGGTTATGACGAAGGTGGTGTGCTGACCGAAGCCGTGCGGCGCAGGCCCTATCAGGTCGTGCTGTTCGACGAGGTCGAAAAGGCGCACCCGGATGTCTTCAACGTGCTGTTGCAGGTTCTGGACGATGGCGTTCTGACCGATGGTCAGGGCCGCACCGTGGACTTCAAACAGACGCTGATCATCCTGACGTCGAACCTTGGGTCTCAGGCGCTCAGCCAGTTGCCCGAAGGTGCGGACAGTTCACAGGCCAAGCGCGACGTGATGGATGCGGTCCGGGCACATTTCCGGCCCGAATTCCTGAACCGTCTGGACGAAACGATCATCTTTGACCGCCTCAAGCGGGCCGATATGGATGGCATCGTCGATATTCAGATGGCACGTCTGCAAAAACGTCTGGCCGCCCGCAAGATCGAGCTGGCCCTGGATGACAGAGCCAAGGAATGGCTGGCCAATGAAGGCTATGACCCGGTCTTCGGTGCCCGCCCGCTGAAACGCGTCATACAGCGCGCCTTGCAGAACCCGTTGGCCGAAGCTCTGCTGGCCGGGGAAATCAAGGATGGTGACGTCGTTCCGGTCACTGCCGGGCCCGATGGTTTGATCATCGGCGATCGTTTGGGAACTTCCGAGCGACCCCGCCCGGACGATGCCGTGGTGCATTGACGGACCCCTGATAAAACTATGAAACCCGCCCTTTCAATCGGCGGGTTTTTCTGACACCTAAGTATTGAATTTACCTAAAGGATTTCTTCTCTATGGCGAGTATGGATTGGGCGCGACTGCTGAACACGGACACGTATGATAAAAAACCGGAACAGGCCGAGCGCCCTTCATATGTGATTGGAGCAGACAGAATTACCTTTTCCGCGCCCTTCCGCCGCTTGGCGAATAAGACGCAGGTTCATCCGCTCTATGACAACGACCATCTGCGTCATCGTTTGATCCACTCGGAAGAAGTGGCGAGCGTTGGACGCTCGATTGGGATGCAGGTCGGGGTTTGGCTTGCGAATGAGACTCTCATTCCGTGTGAAGACGCCCATAAAGTGGCTGGTGTCGTGCAAGCCGCCTGTCTGGCGCATGATGTTGGTAATCCGCCGTTTGGGCACTCTGGTGAAGAAGCGATTGGAAAATGGTGCTCGGAAAAGCTCCGTGGGTGTTCGCCTGCCTTCCGGGGCATCGCGGGTGATCGCTGGCAAGAGTTTGAGGAGTTCGAAGGTAATGCGCAGGGCTTTCGGATTCTGACCCGGTTAGAGATGTACCGGAATGAAGGTGGTATGTGTTTACCGAACGCGGTTCTGGGCGCGTTCATGAAATATCCTATGGGGGCCGAGACCTCAAAACGCTTCAATGACAAACACGACGACCCCTATGTTGGCGCCAAGAAATTCGGCTTCTTTGAAGCCGAGCGCGGGTATTTCATCCAAGCGGCACAGGCGATGGGGTTGATTGAGGCGCAGGGTCTTGATGGTCAAAGCTGGTGGCGGCGGCATCCGTTGGTCTATCTTGTCGAGGCGGCGGATGATATTTGTTACAATATCGTAGATCTTGAAGATGGGTATTCTGCCGGTGACCTGTCTTTCAAAGCTGTCGAGGAACTGCTGTCGGCCATCGCGTTACCGCCAAGCCGAAATCAGTCTGATTATACTGAATACGAAAAGATCGGCTATTTGCGTGCTCGTGCCATTGGCGGTGCGATCAAAGCTTGCGTTGAAGCGTTCATTGCTAACCATGACAGCATTTTGGATGGCAGCTTTTCGGATTCTCTGATTGGCGTTTCCGGCAAGGCCAAAGCCTTCAAAGAGATCAAAGATCTGGCCAATAGCCAACTCTTCACTGCACCGCGCAAAACCCGGCTTGAGGTAAAGGGGCGCAATGTGATCCGAAAGGTTCTGGACGGTTTGTGCCCAGTTTACGAGGAACTTGCCCGGCGTAACTGGCAGCAGGATGAGTTGCCTGATTACGAGAGGCAACTCATCAATGCGGTTCAGCTTGATTTGCGAGGAGTCGATGACGCCTATTCTGCCTTGCATTCGCTGACCGATTTCGTCTCCGGCATGACTGACCGATATGCAGTGCAGGTCTCAGACATGCTTTCCGGCTAGCCCTCCATCTACACCAACGCAAAGATCCGGGCCGGCCCGCCGGTGCCGCCTTGGTGCTTGGGTGCGCCGATCACCAGCGTTGCACCCGACGCAGGCACGCGATCCAGCCCAGCCAGACATTCGATCCCGAACCGGCCTGACGGCAACCACGCGTAATGCGTCGCGAAATCTGCGGACATGCCGTGATCAAGAGACAGGGTATCAACGGCAATTGATCGTGCTCCGGTCTCCTCCATCAGCATCTGCGCGGCTTCAACGTGGAAGCCCGGGTAATGCTGCGCTTCGCCGTCGAAATTGCGGAACTCATCCGTGGCGGTTTTGCCTGCCCATCCGGAATGCATCGCCACGCAGGCACCATCTGGGATATCACCATTGGCCGCAACCCAGGCTTTCAGATCGTCCGGGGTGACGCGCGTGTCAGCGTCCTCGGCCGCTCGGGCGGCGATGTCCACGACGCATAAGGGGGCGACTAGATCCGTGACGGGGATTTCATCAACCGACGTCCCATCCGCCGAAAAGTGAAGCGGCGCATCGATATGCGTGCCCGTATGTTCGTTGATTGAAAGGTTGAACAGATTGAAGCCGTGATCAGCAAAGTTGAATGCTTGCTCGGCGGAAATGCCGGGTTCGCCGCCCCATGTCGGGAAATCCGGGCTCAGCGTATGGGTCATATCTTCGACACCGCCATGCCCGGCTGCCAGTGCTGCCGGCGCGACGGCCCCGGTTGCGGCTGCTGCAACACCCGAAGCGGCGGCAGCTTTGAAGAACCCGCGACGAGACAGCATCTTGTCTTTGACGGCATTCATTACGCAGATATCACACATTTTTCTTCCTCCCATTGCGGCCAAAAGGCTGCAGTCGCAGCCTTGCCTCGCGTTCGGCTTGGCATGGCGCCCGTCTGACAGAGTGCAGCCTTGCGCCCGCAGTTGTAAAGTTTTGTACCCGTGTTCTGACTGTAATCCACGAAAACCGCGGTTTTCCGCCGGGCTCCAAAAGCTCTCTAGTCTATGGTTTTCGGTGCTGAAAACGATACCCGAATGCCCGGTCATATTGGAACGTTACAATCACTTCGCTCAATCGTTACGCCTGTTTCCGTGGCTCTGTGCTATCAGCACACTACGTCAATAGCGACCACTGAAGATGACGGAGACCCATATGGCGCATCGCTGGACCAATACTTTGACACATGCCGACGTCACCCCCCGGGCGGCGTTCCTCAACCGGCGGCAGGTTATGGCCGGGCTGGCAGGTGTCGGCCTGACTGCGATGGCCAAACCGGCGGCAGCACAGGATGGGTTGGAGCCGAACACGTGGGAAGAGATCACCACCTACAACAACTACTATGAGTTCGGGACCGGAAAAAATGACCCGGCGAAATATGCTCATACGCTGGTGACCGAACCCTGGAGCGTCACGATTGACGGTCTGGTCGACCGTCCCGGCGACTATGATTTTCAGGCCATCCTGTCCGAGATGACGATAGAGGAGCGGATCTACCGCTTCCGCTGTGTGGAAGCCTGGTCGATGGTAATTCCGTGGAACGGGTTTGAACTGGCCGACCTTCTCAATATGGCGGGCGTGCAAGACGGCGCGAAATATGTGGCTTTTGAGACGGCCTATCGCCCGGACGAGATGCCGGGAACGCGGTTTCCCGTTCTCGATTGGCCGTACCGAGAGGGCTTGCGCCTGGACGAGGCGATGCACCCCCTGACAATCATGGCAACCGGAATTTACGACCGCCCAATTCCCAACCAGAACGGTGCCCCCTTGCGTCTGGTCGTCCCTTGGAAATACGGCTTCAAATCGATCAAGTCGATTGTTCGGATCACGCTTACAAAGGATGAACCGCCCACCAGCTGGAACATGTCCAATCCACGCGAATACGGGTTCTACAGCAATGTGAACCCCAATGTGGACCATCCACGCTGGTCTCAGGCTTCAGAGCGCGAGATCGGGGGCGGGCTTTTCGCGTCACGCAAGCCGACCCTGATGTTCAACGGCTATGAACAAGAGGTCGCCAGCCTTTATGAAGGCATGGATCTGGCCAAGAACTATTAGGACCATGTTGGCGATTAACCAGACACTCCGCCGTATTCCGGTATGGGTCATATATCTGCTGGGGGCGTTGCCCGCGCCCTGGCTGTTTTATCTTGGCCTGACCGGTGGTCTGGGGGTCGAACCGATCGAGGCGTTGGAGCACAGATATGGGGAACTGGCCCTTCAGTTGTTGATTGCCGGTTTGGCGGTCACACCCCTGCGCCGGTATGTCGGCCTCAACCTGATGAAGTTTCGCCGCGCGATCGGGGTGCTCACG
>NZ_CP045384.1:3327500-3455485 GCF_009363615.1 Ruegeria sp. THAF33
TTCGATGAAGCCGGCCTGTGAGGGATCCGGTGGAGAGATCACTAGTGAGAATGATGACATGAGTAGCGACAAAGAGTGTGAGAGACACTCTCGCCGAAAGTCCAAGGGTTCCTGCTTAAAGCTAATCTGAGCAGGGTAAGCCGGCCCCTAAGCCGAGGCCGAAAGGCGTAGGCGATGGGAACTAGGTTAATATTCCTAGGCCAGGAGGATGTGACGGATTGCAGGTGTAGTTCAACCTTATCGGATTGGTTGGGCTGCTGAGCAGTTCCTGGAAATAGCCCTCCATCAGACCGTACCCTAAACCGACACAGGTGGACTGGTAGAGCATACCAAGGCGCTTGAGAGAACGATGTTGAAGGAACTCGGCAAAATACCTCCGTAAGTTCGCGAGAAGGAGGCCCGGTTCCTAGGCAACTAGGGGCTGGGGGCACAAACCAGGGGGTGGCGACTGTTTATTAAAAACACAGGGCTCTGCGAAGTCGCAAGACGACGTATAGGGTCTGACGCCTGCCCGGTGCCTGAAGGTTAAAAGGAGAGGTGAGAGCCTTGAATTGAAGCCCAGGTAAACGGCGGCCGTAACTATAACGGTCCTAAGGTAGCGAAATTCCTTGTCGGGTAAGTTCCGACCTGCACGAATGGCGTAACGACTTCCCCGCTGTCTCCAACATCGACTCAGCGAAATTGAATTGCCTGTCAAGATGCAGGCTTCCCGCGGTTAGACGGAAAGACCCCGTGCACCTTTACTACAGCTTCGCACTGGCATCAGGATTGTGATGTGCAGGATAGGTGGTAGGCTTTGAAACCGTGACGCCAGTCGCGGTGGAGCCTCCCTTGAGATACCACCCTTCGCACTCTTGATGTCTAACCGCGGTCCGTTATCCGGATCCGGGACCCTGCGTGGCGGGTAGTTTGACTGGGGCGGTCGCCTCCTAAAGCGTAACGGAGGCGCGCGAAGGTTGGCTCAGAGCGGTCGGAAATCGCTCGTTGAGTGCAATGGCAGAAGCCAGCCTGACTGCGAGACTGACAAGTCGAGCAGAGTCGAAAGACGGCCATAGTGATCCGGTGGTCCCGAGTGGAAGGGCCATCGCTCAACGGATAAAAGGTACGCCGGGGATAACAGGCTGATACTGCCCAAGAGTCCATATCGACGGCAGTGTTTGGCACCTCGATGTCGGCTCATCTCATCCTGGGGCTGGAGCAGGTCCCAAGGGTACGGCTGTTCGCCGTTTAAAGAGGTACGTGAGCTGGGTTTAGAACGTCGTGAGACAGTTCGGTCCCTATCTGCCGTGGGTGTAGGAGACTTGAGAGGAGTTGCCCCTAGTACGAGAGGACCGGGGTGAACGATCCACTGGTGGACCAGTTGTCGTGCCAACGGCAGTGCTGGGTAGCTATGATCGGACAGGATAACCGCTGAAGGCATCTAAGCGGGAAGCCCCCCTCAAAACAAGGTCTCCCTGAGGGCCGTGGAAGACCACCACGTCAATAGGCCGGAGATGTAAGCGCAGTAATGCGTTCAGTTGACCGGTACTAATCGCCCGATAGGCTTGATTTGATCCAGTAATGGAAAGACAAGACCAAAGCATACACCGACCTTGACAATGGATGATCGTGTCGCACCAAGCGACACTGTTGGTTGATAATTACAACCGTGCGGGAACGCGCATTCGCAAGCGAATACGCTGCCTCCCGCGCGTCGCCTTTTTGCAAAGCAAAAAGAGCGACGTGGGCTTTTCCTCGGTTTGGTGGTCATAGCGCAAGTGAAACACCCGGTCCCATCCCGAACCCGGAAGTTAAGCACTGCCGCGCCAATGGTACTTGGGCTTAAGCCCCGGGAGAGTAGGTCACCGCCAAACCTAGTAAAAGCCCACATCTCTCTAAACGATCAAAAAACAATACCCGGCCTTAAATAGCGCAAGCGATAGGCCAACCAAAGACCTCAAGTAGCGTAAGCGCTAGGTCACAAAAACTGTCGCGGGATGGAGCAGCCCGGTAGCTCGTCAGGCTCATAACCTGAAGGTCGCAGGTTCAAATCCTGCTCCCGCAACCAATAATTCCAGCAGACCGTTCGATCTATAAACAGTCCACTGGACTGTTCGCTAAACGATCAAACCTCGTCAGGCTCACAACCTGAAGGTCAGAGGTTCAAATCCTGCTCCCGTAACTAATTCTTAAAGCCACCGTTGGATCCACCAACAGTCCCTTAGACCGTTTGACCCGAAACTAATCCTCAATTGGCTAATAGATTCGAATTGGTTGAACGGTTGGTAGGCATCGATGAGTCAATTCCTATTTGGACCTGCCCACCGAGCGGAAACAAGGCTCTAAGCGACGGATTTAACTTCATTCGACTTTCGGTGTTAAAGAACTTTGCTTCCAACTCACATGAACTAACAGTAGAAATCACTGCTCAACTCGGTCTCGGCGAAGCGGCTTGCCGGGCTCAAAAATTGCAAAATTTTTCGAAAAACCTTAAACTCAGCAGATTAAGGTCAAAAGCCATTTCCGGTTTTTGACAGCAAAGTCATACGAATACAGAAAATTCTCGGCTGAAATTTATTTCGTGGAGCCAAAAATATGACTGGAAAAAACACCTTTATTGACATGCACACCCACCTGTTCACGGCGCGTTATTTGCCGTTGCACAGTATCTTCTACTTGTTCTTTTCAAAGTATTGGCTTTCGCTTGGATTGGCCGTTCTGGCGGTTCGTGTGACCCGCATGAGCGACTTCAGCAGACCCGCGACGGAAGAACCTGATCAGGATGATTTGATCGACGCATTGCTCAATCACGATGTCGACCAGCTTATGCGGGCCATTGCACATCCGGTTCGTGAGAAGATTAGAGAGTTTCAATCGACACCCAACCCCAGCCACCGGGATTGGAAGGACATAGAGGAGCTGATCCGAGCCCTGAACGATATTGACCATGATATCAACTATTCAAGGGCGGGCGACCTCCCAATAGGTGTTCAGCTTGTGGGCGGTGGCAGAATTTCTGACAGGTCCGCTTTTGGAGACAGTGGCACGGACCCTGATTTGCTGGATCGGTTTATGGCCGAGGCCTTCAGGGTCGCTGGTCAAAAAGCGGCAGAAAGCGATTTCTTTCATGAAGCTGAACACATGCGCTCAGGTGGGTTGTACAAACCTGGCTCTGATGCAGGCTTTCGTGCCGCAGGCATTCCAACCGATCAAACCGGTAGCATCTTTCAGTTGCTTGAATTCATTGTCATCATGACCTTGTCCGAGCGAAACCGGTTCAAAGCGCTCAAGAGGGATTTCAAGAAGAATGGTCAGCCGAGTGACCCGGAAGCCAGCCTTTTCGTGGGCGTCCTGCTGGATATGCACCGCGCCTTCGAAAAACTCAAGAAGCCTGGGATGCTTGGGTTCTTACCGCCGTATTTTGACTTCACCGAACAAATGGACCGGATGCAGTTGCTCGCGGCTGAGAACCCGAATGAATTGATCAATTTTGGTGCGGTTGACCCGTTTCGAGGCGGGAACTGGAAACAGATCGTTGATTCAGGCGTTGCACTCGGAATAACGGGCTACAAAATCTATCCGCCCTTGGGGATCCGCCCGATCGATATGCGCGGCTACCAGACCCCGGTCGCCTCTGGGCGAAGTCTGGACAAGTACAGAAAAAAAGCATCGAACCCTGCGCCCTACCCGATGGCACAGGCCAAGATGGGTGACATCATTCGCCATTTCTCCAGCCGCAACCTACGTTTGTTTGCCCATTGCAACCCGATGGGGTTTCAGGTGGAGGAAGGATACGGCATCTACTCCGATCCAGAGTTATGGAAGCACGCGATGGAGACCCACAATGCCCGGAACCTTTGGTTGTTCCTGGCGCATGGTGGTGGCGCAAAAGAAGTAGATTGGATGGGATGGGCAGCAACCAACAATTTCGAACAAACATTTGCCTATCGTGCTATTCGCTTGGTTGAGGAATTCGACAATGTTTATCTTGGCTTGGGTCATATTTTGGGAATTCTGGATCCAAAGCTTAAGACAAAGATATTCCAGCGGCTAAAATCAGTACTAGTGGGCAAGAGAACCAAGAACGCACCGCACCATTTCCGGGACAAAGTGTGTTTTGGAACGGATTGGGCGATGCCCCTGATGGTCGGCAGAACCCGTGAATACCTGATCGAATTTGACACGTTCTTCAGCGATCCACAGATCAGTCCTTGTGCACCAAACTTTTTTGAAGGGAATGCAAAAAAATTCTTGGGTATTTGATGGGTTTTCAGGCTGAGAGTGCCTGACCGGCGCCCAAGACAACCTGAATTTCCGATGGCCCTGTTTCAAGCGGATTCCCGGTGCAGGGGGCGGTTCAGGAATATTATATTGTGCATTGTAAATACATGTTATGTTGGTTGGGGGGTATTTTTATGAGTCGTATTTTGGAAGAGTCCTATAGGGCTTACGAACCTCGTCCTTTTACTGCGGATCAGCGCAAGGATGTCACCTTGTTGTTTGGTGGGGTCACATGGCGCGCCGAAAAACTGCTGGAAGGCCTGTTCAAAAGTGCGGGTTACAATGCGCAGCGCCTGCCTGATGTGACAGTTGAAGACTTGTACCTGGGACGTGAACTGGCGGATGTCGGACAGTGCTGCCCCACCGCCTTCACAACGGGCAACTTGTCGAGTTTTCTCAGAAACGAAGCCGAGGCTATCGGTGCTGACGAAGTGGCCGAAAAATATGTTTATGTGACCGCCGGAGCCTGCGGGGCCTGCCGTTTCGGTCAATATCACCAAAGCTATGAGCTTGCGCTGAAGAATCTGGGGCTCGAGGCGTTCAGGATGTTTCTGGTTCAGCAGCATGAAATCGATCAGTCGAAATGCAAAGACGCCGGTTTGCAGACTGATATTCACCTGCTGCTGAGCACGGCCTTGGGCATGATGGCAGCGGATGCCATTCAGGATCTGGAATACCAGCTGCGGCCCTATGAGCTAGAGCAAGGCGCGACCAACCGGGCGGCGCAGAAGGCGGTTTCCGAGATATACGACGCCATGTTGAGTAGGCCGAAGCAAATGCCGAAATGGGGATCGGTCCTGTGGCATTCGACGACCAGACGCTTTCTGAAGGCCATGAGGCGTGCACGCGACCACTTTGAAGACATCCAGCTTGATCGATTGAGGGTCAAGCCCATGGTCAAGATCACCGGCGAGTTCTATCTGGCCACCGCCGAAGGGGTGCAGAACTACAATATGCACAAATGGCTTGAAGGCGAAGGCGCCGAAGTGCAGCCGGCGCCGATGGTCGTATGGTTCGATTACCTGATGCGGTATGGCGGACAAAAGCTCAAGCTGGGCTTCGGGATAAAAGACAAAGCGCGTCAGAACTATGCTCTGTTGAAACTTGGGCAGCGCTTTTTCAGGTTCAAATACGATCAGATGCGCCGGATGCTTGGGGGCGTTCCCCGTCCGATGCCCGATCAGGACAAGCTGCGGAAACTGGCGGCTCCTTTTTTTGACAACATGATCAACGGGGGTGAGGGTGATTTGCTGATCGCCAAGGCGATCTGGGCGCATACCCAGCGAAAAGCACATATGATTTGCGAGCTGTCGCCCTATGGCTGCCTTCCAAACACAATGAGCATCGGCGCAATGGCGGCCGTACAGGGCCGGTATCCCGACATGCTGTATGCCCCAATCGAAGTAAAAGGGGACAGCGACGTACATGCTTTGTCGCGGTGCCAGATGGTGCTGGCGGACGCCAAGATCCGCGCGCAGGAGGAATTTGAATCTGCTCTTGCCGCCGCCGGGTTGACAGCGGACGAGGCCAGAAGGCGCGCCAAAGAGCATCCCAAGGTCAACACGCCATTTTGGAAAGTTCCCCATCGTGGCGCCGTGGGTACGGCATCCAATGTCGTGCTTGAGCTGGGAAATGCCACGTTGTGAAATTCGCTGGGGTAGATATTGGATCGACAACTGTAAAAGGCGTCGTGGTAGAAGATGGCGAAGTCATCTGGAAAGCCTATGGTCGTCACAAAACACGCCAGGCCGAGAAAACCCTTGAACTGCTGTCGCAGATGGAGCTGGAGGCCGGCCTGACCGCCGGTCGCGATGTTGTCACGTTTACAGGATCCGGGGCAGGGACACTGGCAGATCATGTGAACGCGCGGCAAATCCAGGAGGTTGTCGCCGTCGCCGCCGCCGTCGAAGCGTTGCATCCGGATGTGCATTTCGTGTCTGAAATTGGCGGGGAAGACATGAAGACGTTGTTCTTCACGCCAACCTCCGCAGGCAAGGCCAAGCAGGTCTATATGCAATCAGCGTGCAGTGGCGGTACGGGCACCTTTATCGAAAAGTCAGCACGAAAGCTGAATATTTCTCCGGACGAACTGACCACTCTGCCTTTCGATGGTCAAACTCTTCATCGGATCAGTGCCAAATGTGGGATCTTTGCTGAGACTGACGCAAACAGTCTGGTCAAGGCCGGAGTTCCCAAGACCGAAATCATCGCAAGCTTGTTTGACGCGGTCGTGCGGCAGAACCTGGCGACTTTGACAAAAGGCAACACCCCCACACCATCAGTGCTTTTGCTGGGCGGACCGAACATGTTCTTTCAAGGTCTTCAGCAGGCATGGGCAAGCCATTTGGCCGCGCTGTGGGACGAGCGCAATGTCGTATTGAAAGCTGGACAGAGCGTCACCGATGCTATCCTGGTCCCCGGCGACGCCTTGTACTATGCGAGCCTCGGCTGCGTCGAGATTTCTCGCCGGGAACAAAACGTATCCGGGGCCTATTCCGGCACGGATGGCCTGAAGTGGTGGGTTGAAACAGGCCAGCACGGTGAAAAGGCCAAAACCGGGCAAGAGGCCTTGGCCCGGAACGGTGAACTCGTCCGGTTCCTGAAGGATTTTACGCAACCCGTGATCCAGATGCCCCAGCCTGTTGCGGCCGAGACATATTATGTCGGGTGCGATTTCGGCAGCACCACGGTCAAGGCGGTGGCGTTGGACCGCGACGCGGAAATCAAGGCTTCGGTCTATCAGCACAGTCAGGGAAACCCGATCGAAGATGCCAAGTCCGTTTTCCGCAAGTTGCGTGATGCAGGGATCGAGAATATCGGCGCTCTTGGGCTGACGGGGTATGGGAAAGATCTGCTGAAGGATATTTTGGGGGCGGACGTTCCGGTGGTCGAGACGGTCGCACATGCGGCGGCTGCCATGCACATACATCCCGACGCAGACGCGATATGCGACGTCGGTGGGACCGATGTCAAAATCATGCTGTTGCGGCAGAAAGCGGTCGTCGATTTTCGGCTCAATTCCCAATGCTCTTCCGGCAATGGGGCGTTTCTTCAAGGCGTTGCCGAACGCTATGATGTCCGGCTTGAGGACTATGCCGAAAAAGCCTTCAGCGCCAAGCGGATGCCGAAACTGATGATGGGGTGCGGCGTGTTCCTTCAGTCCGACATCGTGAACCAGCAACGCAAAGGGTGGGCGGCAGAAGAGATTATGGCAAGCCTTGCCGCGGTCCTGCCTCTGAACGTTTGGGTCTATGCCGGGCAGTTTCAGAACCTCAAGGCCATCGGCCGGAAGTTTGTCCTGCAAGGTGGAACACATCGAAACCTGGCCGTCGTCAAAGCCCAGATCGATTTTATCAGGGGCAAAATTCCTGACGCAGAAATTACTGTGCACCCTCATGCTGGCGAGGCTGGCGCTTTGGGCGCCGCCCTTCTTGCGGTCGAACATGTGAACACCGGGCAAAAGTCCCGGTTCGTTGGGCACGACCGCGTCGAAGAATTGGAATATGTCAGCACTACCAACAGCAAAACCACCTGCAAGTGGTGTGCGATGAACTGTAGCCGGGCCTTTGTGGATGTTCAGATCCCCGGCGGTCGCGGCCGGGCAAACAGCAAGGTTCCTCTGGCGGAAGGGTGGGAGCGGGTGATTACCGGCAATTCCTGCTCGAAAGGATTGATTGAAGACGCAGCCGAGATGAAAGCGCGAAAAAAGCAAATCGACGAGGAAGCGAATGCCAATCCAAATATTGCAGAAAGCGTTCGCGAAGGCGCCTTTCGCTAAGTCCAAACCGCCCAAGCGGGATTTTCGGATCGGCATCCCTCGGGTCCTGAACCAGTGGTCGACGCACAGGTTTTGGACGACATTGTTCGTTGAACTGGGAATCAATCGCCGCAGTATCGTCTATTCGTCGGACACATCAGAAGTACAGCAGCTGAAATTCGGAAAAGGGCGCGGTGCTGTTGACTGCTGCTATCCTGTCAAATGTATGTCTGGCCATTATGGCGAATTGCTGAACGGGCAAAAGCGCCCCATTGATATACTGTTCGTTCCCATAATCCTGACTGTCCCATCCTTTTTGCGGGGTCATGTCCGGGAAAACATGGCCTGCCCGCGCGTCATTGCCGGCCCCGAAAGTACTCGGGCCGGCTTTCGGCGGGAAAAGGACGTGTTCAAGGAAATGGGCGTACACTATCTTTCGCCGGCCGTATCCTTGGCAGACCCACAAATTGCGACCCGGCAGTTGTACGATGCCCTGAAGGGCGTAATCACCGACTTGCGCATGACTGAACTGCGCGCGGCTGTTGCCACGGCTTACGATGCCCTTCAAGAGTTCGATCAGAGTCTGCGGCGGCAAAGTCTGGCGGTACTGTCCGAATGCGCCACGCAAAATCGACCTTGCATCCTAGCCTTGGGTCGCCCGTACCACATGGACACCGGAATTGGCCACGCCATTGAAAGCGAGTTGCAGGCCTTTGGTTATCCGATCCTCTGGGGTCAATATCTGCCATTGGACGCAGAGATACTGGACTGGTTGTACGGCGATCTGATCAAAGCCGGCCGAATTCAAAGCCCTTTTGACATTTCGGATATTTGGAAAACATCCCACAGCGCAAACACGAATGAACTTCTGTGGGCTGCACGCTATGGATCCATTATGCCCTGGATAACCTGTTCGATCCGGTTTTCCAGCTATGAATGCGGAATGGATCAGCCGACTTATTCGCCAGTCCAGGAAATCACCGAAGCGCTTGGAACGCTTTTCTTCGTGTTTCAGGATCTTGATGAGACGAAACCCGCCGGCTCTGTTCGAATTCGCGTGGAAACCATTGCTTACTATCTGGAACAGAAATCGCCGAATATCATTCAAAGCAAACTGGAGGCCCTGAAAACTGCACCACCTGAATTGCTGTTGCCAACTTGATCCATCGGTCGGTTTTCAAGGCAGTACGGCACCCGTTTGCGGGCACGAGGCCAAAAGCGGTTCAGCCTGTGTTGGCGCCGCGACGCGAAAGAGACTTCTGAACAAACAACCTGGGGCTTATCGACTAAGAAGCAGATTTGAGGGATATTTTGCATAGAGCTGGCGCGGGGGCGATGCTTTGCTTGAACACATTGTGGACTCTGAAAAACCCATCGACGATGGAAAAATAAGACGAAAGATGCAGGTTGTTAACGTTGCAGCCTTTATTGCGTCGCTTGGGTTTGGTTTCACAGCCTTCTACCAGTTCCAACTTGGACCAGACTGGAGATATCTTGCATGGGTGAACTTTGGGCTTGGCTTCGCGGCGCTGTTGACGATGACGCTGGATCGCTTCGGCCTTGAGGTCAAAGTCGCTTATTTTACAGTATGGTTATTCCTGTTCCTGGCCCATGACATCAGCGTCGGCAAAAACGGTGAAGATCACCTGGTCTTGCTTGTCGGCCCGCCCTTGCTTTTTTATTTTCTGGGGGCCGCATATTGGCGTTGGATCACTTTGATAACGATCCTCAGCGCAGCTTTGTTTATTTACATATCGCTTGTCGTTCCTTTGCACATACCGCCCGGCGAAACGATTTGGGATATTGTTACGCGATCATATCAAGACGGATTTGTTAGGCACCCTCAAGATGTTATTTTCATCGTGCTGATTTTGGGAATCGTCTCGGCGCTTTTTTTCACGTCCTATTCTGCAAACGCCGCAATAGATCGATACGAAGAAGCGTTGGAAAAGGAGTTCGCTGTTTCCGAGCGGCTGATAAATGTTCTTTTGCCTTCACGTATTGCCAAGCGCATCAAAGCGCACCCGGACAGGCTAATTGCTGAAAGAATTGATGACGCTACAATTCTGTTTTCTGATTTGTCTGGATTTTCTGAATTCGCGGCCGCCAATGGGGCAAGGGCGACGGTCAAATTGCTGGGCTCCGTGTTCTCGGCATTCGATGAACTGGTTTTGAGTTACAAGCTGGAGAAAATCAAAACCATCGGTGACAGTTACATGGTTGCAGGTGGTCTGGACCCCTCGGTCAAAGAGGCGCAACCGGATTCGGTTCGCATGGCGGCGTTGGCGATTGATATGATTGCGACGGTCGAGCGGGTGACAGACAATCTGCATCCAAAGGTGTCCCTGCGGGTCGGAATTCACAAAGGCCCGGTAATCGCAGGTGTAATCGGCGGCGACAAACCGTTTTTTGACGTTTGGGGTGATACAGTCAACATCGCCTCAAGAATGGAAAGCACCGGAGAGCCCGGGCGCGTTCAAATCTCACCCGAGGTAAGAGATGAGATAGCCGAATATGTGGATTGCGAGAGACGAGAGGTTATCAATATCAAGGGAAATGGCGAAATCCAACCGTATTGGCTGCTGAAAGTCCACGACAAACCTGCGACTTCACACTCGTCCGAGCGGCTCATCAAAGGCTGAAAACCTTATCTTCTCGGTGAAACGTTCCAATGTCAGTGCGGGTTCAATCAGTGACTGGAATGGGACGAACCTGGGTCAGCTGAAACAACGGACCGCTCGGAGGTAGCTGCGAGCCGTAGCCGGATGGCCTGTTGAGACGGTGAGAGCATGCCCTTGAAACCAGACCTTTTTTAAAAAACGAGCCGCCGGTTGGTGATCCCGGCGGCCCGGACTTGAAGCATTACAGTGAAACTGGGACAGCCGTAGTCAGCGGTTTCATGCAGCGACTTCCTGCTCGGGCGCGCTGAGCGAGATGACAAGCACCACGGCCGCACCGTTCAACCAATAAAACACCGCATCCAGTCCTGAGAACCCCAGAACGCTGGGTGCAAACAGGAAGGTGATGCCGACAATCAAGTCTACGGCCAGATGGAACTTGTAGGGAAGGACCCGCCAAATCCCAAGGTGGTGATCCGTCAGTACCGTCAGAACAAACGCGGCAACACCGGTGACAACCGACAGCCACAGGGCCAGGGGGTTGGATTGGCCCAATCCCAACAGGAACGGCAACGTCATGAGGGCAATGGCGACAGGGTAGTCGAGGTAAGCATGGACAGAGCGGGTAACGAAACGCAGGGACATGAGATCTTCCTTTTCTCAATCAATGATAAAGGGAAGGTAGGACGCCCAAGCCGAACGCTGAATTCCTGATCGTCTCTGATACTGTGCAGATCGTTCAGAAAACCTGGGGGATCAATGCATCGCTCGGTACGCAGCCGGTGACAGCCCAACCTGTTTCTTGAACACGCGTGAGAATGCCGCTTCGGAGGCATACCCAACCTCGGCCGCTGCATCTGCCACGTTCCATCGTGCCTCGGTCAGGCCGTGGCATGCGATCTGCATCCGCCAATCCGTGAGGTACTGCATCGGCGTAGTATCCATCTTTTCAGCAAAAAGCTGAGCAAAGGCAGTGCGCGACATACCCGCCACACGTGCCAAAGACGCGACGCTCCAGTCCTTGGCCGGGTCCTGGTGGAACGCGGTCAAGGCCCGCGAGATGCGCTGATCAGCAAATCCTGCCAATGCGGAATCCTGCGGGCTCTGACGCTCCAGATAGGCCCGGATCGCCTGAGCGAACAGGGCCTCGGACAGTTTCAGCGCGATAAGGTCTCCACCGATTCTTGCGCCTGAAACCTCAGAGCCGATCATGCGCAGGGTGGCTTCCATCCACGATCCGGCCTCTTCGCCATAATTCTCGATCAGGATATAGGGCGGCAGGCGGTCTATCAGCATATGCCCGGTGCCTTTTCGGCCGGCCGGGCCGGAAAAAGAGAAATGACCGCAGATCAGCTGTGTGTCCCGTTCCTCGTCATCACCGCCATAGACCAGCACGCCTTCGCCTGTGTAGCCCGCGCGCTCCAGCACCTGCTCCAGGGGCAATGCGTCCAACGGCTTGACCTCGGCACAGAGCAATGCGTGCGGCGCCCCGTGGGGGATCAGGATCAGGTCCCCCTGCCTCAACCGCAGCGTTTCGCCTGTGGTCGAGACATGAACCTTGAGCTCACCACGCTGCACAAAATGAAACCGCGCCACGTTTTCGAACCCCGGCACCTGAATTCCGAAGGGCGGTGTGAATGACGTGCGGAAGTAAAACGTGCCGCGCAGGGAAAGGCGGGTGAGAATATCGCTGAGAAGGTCCAACATGTGCCGAAGATACGCATTCTGTGCAATCCGTCCAGATGGCCGAACGGTTTGCACAAAAATTTGCACGTTTGGCAACAAAAAGCCCCCGACAAAGCGGGGGCAACAGCTTACGAGCGAACCAGTTTCTCGTAGTCTTCGGCGATTTGGCGGGTCAGGTCGCCGACCTCGAATGTATATTCGCCGATCTGTCCGACAGGCGTGACCTCGGCCGCGGTGCCGGTCAGCCAGCACTGTTCGAAGTCAGCCATTTCTTCGGGCTTGATGCGGCGCTCATGCACGGTGATGCCCTTGTCTTTCAGCATCTGGATCACCGTCTGGCGGGTGATGCCGTTCAGGAAGCAGTCTGCCAGCGGGGTATGCACCTCGCCATCCTTGACGAAAAACACGTTTGCGCCGGTGGCCTCGGCGACATATCCGCGCCAGTCCATAAACAATGCGTCCGAGCATCCTTTGGCCTCGGCCTTGTGCTTGGAAATGGTGCAAATCATGTAAAGACCCGCCGCCTTGGCATGGACCGGGATGGTTTCCGGGCTGGGGCGTTTCCATTCGGCGATGTCCAGCTTGGCACCCTGCATCTTGGCATCGCCGTAATAGGCGCCCCAAGGCCAGACTGCGATGGCCATGCGCACCGGATTGCGCGCCGAGGCCACGCCCATATCCTCGCCCGAGCCACGCCAGACCAGCGCCCGCACATACGCGTCCTGCAAACCGCTGGCTTTCAGCGCTTCTTCCTTTGCGGCTTCGATTTCATCAACCGAATAAGGCATCGGCATGTCCAGCGCTTCGGCCGAGGCGATCAGACGCTGGGAATGTTCGCGGCTTTTGAAGATCTTGCCGTTGTATGCGCGCTCGCCTTCGAATACCGATGACGCATAGTGCATTGCGTGGGTCAGAATGTGCACATTGGCCTCACGCCAGGGCACCAGCTTGCCATCCATCCAAATGGTGCCATCACGATCATCATACCCCGCCATGCGAAACCTCCTGAACCGGGTTGAGTTTTCGATTGTTGCGCGACTTAGGTCCGGTGCGGACATAATATTGCGCAAAAACTGCAATTCGATACCGCTCTACTCTTGGAATGTCAATAACGCTGACATAAACTCGGCCCGGTAGTAACGAATGAGGCATGATATGTCCGACATCCGTCCGGCCCCGCGTTATGGGGGCGAGAGCCTTTTGTTTTTGACCGATGAGCAATTGAGGCAGGGGATCGAGGCCATGTTCTTCGCCTATCGTGGCTTTACGGCTGATCCCGATCGCATCCTCGCAGAGATGGCCTATGGACGCGCCCACCACCGGGCAATCCACTTCATCAACCGCGCGCCGGGCACGACGGTCAACAATTTGTTGGCCATCCTTGGCGTAACAAAACAGTCGCTGAACAGGGTTTTGCGAACCTTGATCGAGGATGGTTTGGTGGAAAGCCGCGTGGGTACAGTGGACAAACGCGAACGCCACCTATTTCTGACAGAAAAGGGGCAGTCGCTGGAAACCACGTTGTCGGATGCTCAGCGGGCAAGAATGCGCGCCGCCTACAAGGATGCCGGTCCCGAAGCCGTGGCTGGATTTCGCAAAGTGCTTGAAGCAATGATGGATGCTGATATGCGTCATGCCTATACGAAACTTCGGGATACGACCACATGAGCGATATGGATGCCCATCTGCTGATTGTTGACGACGACGAGCGCATTCGTGATCTGCTCAAGAAGTTTTTGATGCGAAACGGGTTTCTGGTTACTGCGGCACGGGATGCGGCCCACGCGCGGCGCGTATTGTCGGGGTTGGATTTCGACATGATCGTCATGGATGTGATGATGCCGGGCGAGGATGGTGTCAGTCTGACCCGCGCTTTGCGGGAAACGCATACGACACCGATCCTGCTGCTGACCGCAAAGGGCGAGACGGAACACCGGATCGCGGGCCTCGAGGCCGGGGCGGATGATTACCTGGCAAAACCGTTCGAGCCGAAAGAGCTGCTGTTGCGGATCAACGCGATCCTGCGCCGGATGCCGGAAACGCCGGCAGAAGAAACCACGGCGAAGATCCTGAACCTCGGGCCCATCCGCTATGACATTGAACGCGGTGAGATGTGGCAGGGCGAAGATCCGGTCCGTCTGACCGCAACCGAAAGCCAGTTGATGAAGATATTTTCGGCCCAGCCCGGAGAGCCGATCAGCCGCGCCAAGCTGGTCGAGGACCTGGGGCGCGACAAAGGTCAGGCGCAGGAGCGCGCAGTGGATGTGCAGATCACGCGCCTTCGACGCAAAATCGAACAGGACCCCAAGCAGCCACGATATTTGCAGACTGTGCGGGGCGCAGGGTATATGCTTGCGCCGGATTGAGATGCCGCTGCGCGGCGTTTTTTGGCCTTCGGCGAGGATATTTGTAGTCAGATGAAGATGGGATCCCAATGACAACCGCCCTTTTGACCCACGCCGATTGTCTGGGCCATGTGACACCTGACGGGCACCCGGAGCGGGTGGCGCGGCTGGAGCATATTCTGCATGCGTTGGAAGCGCTGGAGCTGAAGCGGGTGACGGCTCCGATGGCTGCGGATGACGATCTTCTGCGCATTCACCCCGAGAGCTATGTTCGCGACATTCGGGCCGCGCGCCCTGC
The DNA here is from genome assembly GCF_009363615.1 of Ruegeria sp. THAF33. Taxonomy (NCBI): domain Bacteria; kingdom Pseudomonadati; phylum Pseudomonadota; class Alphaproteobacteria; order Rhodobacterales; family Roseobacteraceae; genus Ruegeria; species Ruegeria sp. THAF33. The sequence goes on from NZ_CP045384.1 coordinate 3,342,465, forward strand.
GGACGGGTTCGCACAGATCGACGGGGATACGCTCCTGTCTCCGGGATCGGTGGACGCAGCTTACCGCGCGGCGGGTGCGGTGGTGCGGGCCGTCGATCTGGTTTTAGGTGGTGAAGCCTCGAATGCATTCTGTGCCATTCGCCCGCCGGGGCACCATGCGGAAACCGAAACGGCCATGGGCTTCTGCCTGTTTGGAAATGCAGCATTGGCGGCGAAACACGCGCTGGACCATCACGGTTTGAAACGTGTGGCCGTGGTCGACTTCGACGTGCATCACGGCAATGGAACCCAGGACCTGTTGTGGGATGAAGCGCGGGCTTTGGTGATAACCAGTCAGCAGATGCCTTTGTGGCCCGGATCGGGCCGGCCCGAGGAAACGGGTGTTTACGATACGGTTCTCAACATCCCTCTGGCGCCCGACAGTGGTGGCGCCGAGATGCGTGCCGCCTATGAAACGAAGGCCTTTCCGCGCTTGCGGGCCTTCAGGCCGGAACTGATTATCATTTCCGCCGGGTTCGACGCCCATCAGGACGACCCGCTGGCCAATCTGAACTGGGCCACTGATGACTTCGCCTGGATCACCGCCGAGCTGTGCAGGATTGCCGACGAGGTTTGCGACGGTCGTATCGTCTCGACTCTGGAAGGCGGGTATGATCTGAACGCACTGGCCCAGGCCACACGCGCCCATGTGGAAGAATTGATAAAGGCAGCCCGATGACCCAGACTCCCGTAGACCAGATGACATTCGAACAGGCGATGAAAGAGCTTGAAGCCGTAGTTGGCCAGCTGGAACGTGGCGATGTCGCGCTGGATCAATCAATTGCGCTGTACGAACGCGGCGCGGCGCTGAAAAAGCGGTGCGAGGAGGAGTTGAAGCGCGCGGAAGAAAAAGTCGCAGCGATCACTCTGGACGCCAGTGGTCAGCCGACCGGTACGACGCCTGTTGAAGGTATGTGAATGTTCCCCGAAAGACTTGCGCAGGATGCTGCCAGCATTCAAAGCCATTTTGATCTGGTTTTGGGCGTGTTTGCAGACGTGGATGTCACCCGGGCCATGGCATATGCCACCCGAGGCGGAAAGCGGTTGCGCGGATTTCTGGCATTGGAAAGTGCCCGACTGCATGATGTTGAAGAAGACCGGGCGATCTGGCCGGCTACGGCCATAGAGGCGCTGCACGCTTATTCCCTGGTGCATGACGACCTGCCCTGCATGGATGACGATGACCTGCGCCGCGGGCGGCCCACCGTTCACGTAGAGTGGGATGAGGGCACGGCTGTTCTCGCCGGGGATGCCCTTCAGACGCTTGCTTTTGAACTTTGCACCTGTTCGCAGGTTGGGTCCGCAGACATTCGCGCAGACCTTGCCCTGACCCTGGCCAAAGCCAGCGGCGCACAAGGTATGGTGCTGGGACAGGCGCTGGACATTGCCGCGGAAACGGCCGCCGAACCGCTGTCGCTGGACGAAATCACGCGTCTTCAGGCCGGAAAGACAGGCGCCCTGATCGAGTGGTCTGCCTGCGTTGGCGCCGTTATGGCCCGATCCGATCCTGACCCGTTGCGCCGATATGCCCGGGCAATGGGTCTTGCTTTTCAGATCGCAGATGACATCCTTGATATTGAAGGCGATGCCCAAAAGGCGGGCAAGCGATTGCAAAAAGATACAGAGGCAGGGAAAGCCACTTTTGTTTCGCTTTTGGGTCTGCCTGCTGCCAAAGCCCGCGCAAGTGAGCTGGTGGAACAGGCCTGCGCCGCTTTGGACGGGTTTGGTCCGAAGGCGGAAACCTTGAAGGAAGCCGCCCGCTTCGTTATTGCCCGGGACAGCTAAGCCAGGAACGCGCCATATGTCTGACCGCCCCAATACGCCCCTGCTGGATCTTGTGAACCGCCCTGCGGATCTCAAGCAGTTCTCGGACGCGCAACTGCACCAGGTCGCACAGGAGTTGCGGGCCGAAACAATTTCGGCGGTTGCCGTGACCGGCGGGCATCTGGGGGCCGGCTTGGGGGTTGTTGAACTGACCACCGCCTTGCACGCCGTGTTTGATACGCCCCGAGACAAGATCATCTGGGATGTGGGTCATCAGTGTTATCCGCACAAAATCCTGACCGAACGACGTGATCGCATCCGCACATTGCGCATGAAAGGTGGGCTCAGTGGTTTCACCAAGCGCAGCGAAAGCCCCTATGACCCATTTGGCGCGGCGCATTCCAGCACGTCGATCAGCGCTGCTTTGGGCTTTGCTGTTGCGCGGGATCTGGGTGGTGTAACGCCCGAAGGGTTGGGCGACGCAATTGCGGTGATCGGCGATGGTTCGATGTCTGCGGGCATGGCCTTTGAAGCGATGAACAATGCAGGCCACCTGAAAAAGCGTCTGATCGTCATTCTGAACGATAACGAAATGAGCATCGCGCCGCCAGTTGGTGCGTTGTCCAGCTATTTGTCGCGTATCTATTCCGAAGAACCGTTTCACGATCTGAAAGCCGCTGCAAAAGGCGCTGTCTCATTGCTGCCCGAGCCGTTCCGGGAGGGCGCCAAGCGCGCCAAAGAGATGCTGAAAGGCATGGCGGTGGGCGGCACGCTGTTCGAAGAGCTTGGGTTTTCCTATCTCGGCCCGATAGATGGCCATGACATGGACCAGCTGCTGCCTGTTCTGCGTACGGTCAAATCAAGGGCAACCGGGCCGATTCTGATCCATGTATTGACGAAAAAAGGCAAGGGGTATGCCCCCGCCGAACAGGCCCGCGACAAAGGCCATGCCACGGCCAAGTTCGATGTGGTTACTGGGGAGCAAAAGAAGGCACCTTCAAACGCGCCCTCTTACACGTCTGTATTTGGCAAGGCGCTGGTGGATGAGGCCGCGCGTGACGACAAGATCGTTGCCGTGACCGCTGCGATGCCCGACGGAACTGGCCTCAACCTGTTCGCCGAGCGCTATCCGTCACGTTGCTTTGATGTGGCGATTGCCGAACAGCACGGCGTGACGTTTTCGGCTGCGCTTGCCGCAGGAGGAATGAAGCCGTTTTGCGCAATGTATTCGACCTTTCTCCAGCGTGGTTACGACCAGGTGGTACATGACGTGGCGATTCAGCGCCTGCCCGTACGTTTTGCAATCGACCGGGCAGGTTTGGTCGGGGCTGACGGCGCCACCCACGCGGGATCGTTCGACATTGCCTATTTGGCCAACCTGCCCGGTATGGTCGTCATGGCTGCCGCTGACGAGGCCGAGCTGATGCATATGGTGGCGACCGCCGCCGCGCATGACGAAGGCCCCATAGCGTTCCGCTATCCGCGCGGCGAAGGTGTCGGGGTCGACTTGCCCGAACGCGGTGAGGTTCTGGAGATCGGCAAGGGCCGCGTGATACGGGAAGGTGCGCGGGTTGCTCTGCTTTCATTCGGTACACGTCTGGCAGAGGTTCAGAAGGCGGCGGAATCTCTTTCAGCCAAAGGCATAACGCCCACGATTGCCGACGCTCGTTTTGCCAAACCTCTTGACCGTGACCTGATCCTGGACCTGGTGTCCCGCCACGAGGCGTTGATCACCATAGAAGAAGGGGCCGTTGGCGGTTTTGGCAGCCATGTCGCTCAACTTTTGGCGGATAAAGGTGTATTTGATCAGGGGCTGAAATACCGCTCGATGGTTTTGCCTGATATCTTCATCGATCAAGCCAGCCCCGCGGACATGTATGCGGTGGCCGGCATGAATGCCGAGCATATCGAAGCGAAAGTTCTGGACGTTCTGGGTGTCGCCTCGATCGGAGAGAAACGCGCTTAGCGCGCCTGTCGGCAGGGCAGCGGACGTTGCGAGGACCGAAATCCGTTTGACTTGGATTTATCTGGTGCCGCTGAGGGAAATCCAAAACCAAAATCTTGGAGCGCCACGGAACACTCATGTTTTCTGACCATACCTAAAATACGTTTCTATGTTTCCCGCTATTCCGTTCTGCACCACTATACCCCATAGCTAGGCTCAGGATGCATTATTTTTCGCTGCGCTGCGTGACTCACGGCTCCCAGAACGGAGCGGAGACATGAGCGATCTTTATTGACGAACCGACGCGCAGATGGCGAAGCTTGTCCCATTTTTCCCGAAGTCGCACAGCAAGCCCCGGGTTGATGACAAAAGGGTTTTGAGCGGTATTATCTTCATCAATCGCAATTGTTTGCGCTGGTGAGATGCCCCGGAAGCTTACGGACCGCACAAAACGCTTAACAGCCGATGGACGCGTTGGAGCGAGAAAGGCATCTTCGCACGGATCATGTCTGGTCTGGCCGCCCAGCATGGCGAAGAGACGACAGTCATGATTGACGCGACCTATCTAAGAGCACACTGCATTGCCACCAGTATGGCCGCAAAAAGGGGGCGTGGCCGACTGATCGGTAGAACCAAGGGCGGCATGAATACCAAGCTGCATGCTATCTGTGATAGCGAGGGTCGCCCGTTCAACCTGTTCGTTACGGCCGGGCAAATCAGTGAATAAATCGGTGCTCGGGCTCTGCTCAGCAGCATACCAAACGTGAATTGGCTTCTCGGGGATCGTGGTTATGACGCCGACTGGTTTCGAGAAGCGTTGAAAGACAAAGGGATACGCGTCTGCACCCCCGGGCGAAAGCAGCGAAAGACGCCTGTCGAGTACGACAAGCGCAGATACAATCGGCGAAACCGCATTGAGATTATGTTTGGCAGGCTTAGGGACTGGAGGCGCGTGGCGAAACGCTATGACCGTTGTCCCAAGGTCTTCCTATCAGCCATCGCACTCGCGGCAAACCTCATCTACTGGTTATGGGTCCTGACCTAGCCTGAGCCCAAAATTGCTTCAATCTTTGACAGGGTTGCGGAGTTCACTGCGACTCCCGCTTTGCTTGACGAAAGCCGGCTCTTGCGGCGGCCATCACCGGGCAGATGCGCGCCGTCCTGAGATCTGATCGACTCAACCAGAGTTGCCATGGCGTTTGAAAACAAACCTGCGGACGACGCCACGGGATCAATCGCAATGAAGAACTGCCCCGTTTTCGGGGGGCCACCGGCCGTTCCGGAAAAAGGCGATGCGTTCAACCCAAGTGTCGATCCGGTAAGGGCTGCGGCCATGACTTCGGTCAGCAAAGCAACACCCACGCCCTTGTAGCCGCCCGAGGGGGCCATGCTGCCTTTCAGTCCAACGTCAGGATCCGTTGTAGGGTTGCCGTCAGCGTCCAGCGCCCATCCGACGGGAATGGCCTTGCCTTCCCTTGCATGCTTCATCACTTCGCTTTTGGCGATGGTGCTGGCGCTCTGATCTATCAGCAGTGCGGGTTGACCATCTGTTCCCGGTGCAGCGATCGAGAACGGATTGGTCCCGACGACAGGTTTCGATCCGCCCGAAGGTGCGATGGATGCTGGCGCATTGGTGAACCCCAATCCGACCAGCCCTGCCTGGGCCAGCCGATACGTGTGATAGCCCAGCACACCGCAATTGTAGCTGTTTGTAATCGCCAAAGCGGCGATGCCCTGTTCCTGTGCCGCTGGGATCAGCGCCTCGAAACCCAGATCAATGGCCGAATGTGCAAACCCGGTTTTGGCATCGACGCGGATGAGGCCCGGACGCGGGGTTTCAAGGGCCGGTTTTGCCTGACCGTCCACCTTGCCGCATTGAACATGCTCGCAATAGATCGGGATATACGCCAGCCCATGGCTGGCCACACCGTCTGCCTCGGTCGCGGCTGTGGCAACAGCCAAAGGGCGCGCGTTTTCTTCGCTTGTGCCGGCGGCAACCAGCGCATTGAATGACAGCTCTTCGATTTCGGCAAGCGAGAGGGTTCTGGTTTCGGTCATCGGGTGGTCCTTCAATCGTTGTCTGACAAGCCTGAACCAGCGCCAAGCAGCCGGGATTCTTCAGTTGCGGGGGCATAGGTGCGATGCGCCACAGTGTTGAGGAATTGCCACGCCCCCGGATCCGGGTCAGCGCGGCTGTGCAAGGAACGGGTGGGTCTGATGCGGCCGGTTTCGGTTATCCCGACGCGATTTGCCCTCTCCATTCCGAAATCGCCACAGCTGAGATGAACACCATCAGTGGTCGCTGAAACCCCGTCCAATGTGATTTCCAAAGTCGATTTCCGCTTTTTCGCCATGGTGGCGACAAAGGGCAGCAACAGAAGAGGAGCGGCAACATTGGAAATCAGAACTTTGCCTTGCGACAGGGCGTCCGGGAAATCTGATAATGCTGATCCGGTCATAAGGGGACACAGATCCCGGGCGCCGGACCACACGCCGTCCCGGGCCTCTGGGATGTGATGTTCCAGGTGCGGCGCAAATTTCTGCTTAAGCAACTGGGCCAGGATCGCAGGCCCGTCAAACCCCTGGACGCACAGCCATCGGGTTGCTTTCGCAGCTTCTTCCGCCACACCCCAGGCATATCCAGCCCCACGGGTTGCGCGTTTGGCGGTGGCTTCCACTTCGTTCAACGAGAAGGTCATTGCGCAACCTCCGGATAAACCCAAAGATCGGCGTTCGCGGTGTTCAGCTCTTCCGGGTAGGGCGCGCCCGCATACATGCAGATACGCACCCACCGATCCGAACGCGGGTCGAAATGCGTCGCCCCAAAGAAGGACAGTTTGGCGCGCAGCATATCAATGGGCATCACCTGCGCGCTGATCGTGTTGTCTCGAATTTCACCGTAGGGAGCGATACGGCTGATTTGCGCGCGGCGCACGCTGTGGCGGTGTTCCGGATGGCGCAACAGAAACTCTGCTATCGGAGCGTCATCTAGCCAGTTCTGCAACGCTTCGAAAGCCAAGGTTGCATCCCGCGCCGGTGCAAGAGGTTGTTCATAATCCGAGATCGGCTCTTCGAACCGCTCGCCCAGCCGGGGTTCCAGCTTTTCTTCGGATACGTACCAGGCCCGCGCGCAGTTTTCGGCGGCGGCCCAATCAAGGTTCAAAGCCCAATCAAAGCTGTTCCGGATCAACGCACGCACCGCTGATACCGGCATGGTCCCATCAATCACCTGTGCAGAGGCGTCGGTGTCTGCCATGCAGCTCGCAAGCCCGTCAACAAGCGCGCCGTAAGGTTCAAGGATCAAAGAGGCCAGCAGCTCCTGACCTTCTTCGGTCAGCGCGGTTTCGGACCAAAGGATCAGACGGTTCCAGGGGTGATTCTGTGTCAGATCATCCTTGGCCAGGTATTTTTCGATTTCTTGCAGATCCGAATTCAGCGCCGCCAGCTTTTCCATCTGCACCGGGTGTTCAGATCGCCACCAGGCGATTGACTGTTTGCAGCGTGCAAAGACATCGCAAAAGACACGTGCCTCATCCGCCGAAGCCACATCAATGGACCGAACGCGCGAGATCGCCTCCTCGCGCACTATGATCCAGTTGTTGAACAGTACCGGGTGATTGACGATGAACGGTGCCATACCCAGGCCGGTCGAATTCCCGATACCCAGCCAGCGCGCGATGTCCGGATCAAGCTCTGCGGTCTGGTCTCGGCCTTTGACCCATGCCATGTGCTGTACCAGATCGCGCACAAAGGCGCGGGTCAGATAGACCGACAGCATCTCGATCTGGAACGGACCGCTGACTTCGGACCGGCCGGCTGTCTTTTCGCGGTCCGCCGCGCCGAATTTGCCCGAACCATAAACGGCCGTGGTCCGCATCAGATAGCCGACCTTGTAGATCTGTTCGAGGTCGGGTTGCCGTCCCGCAGCAAGCTGATCCACCACATGAGCCCAAAGCCGTACGGAACGGTTCGCCCGCGACAGGGACAGTTCGGCTTCGCTGACGCGTCCGGCTTCTTGCAACGGAACATTCTGCGACAGACGATCGATATCCTCCGCCGTTGGAATGCCGTCAAACAAGGTAAAGGTGGCATCCCAGGCCTCGGCAATCACCCGGTCCGATCGTTGATCGGGTGGCAGGTCATGGGCAAAGGCGACCAGCGAATAGGCCCGATCGGGGCCTTGCGCGGTATAGACCGCATGGCCCACACCCTTGTTGTCAATTTCGAACGCGGGGCGCGAAAAGCTCCAGTTTTCTTCGGCCATGCGACGCGTCAGCTGCCGCATAAAGCTGAGCCGACATTGGTGCAACGATCCCAAACGTGACAGCCGCATGACCGTGGATGGGTCACGTCTGGCGATCTCTGTCTGCGCGTGTGGTTCCATTTAGTTACCTTTGTGGGGCGAAGTTCTCGGCAAAGAACCGATACCAGTTCCCGCCCATGATCCCGGCCACTTCGTCATCGTTCAGGCCGGTCGCGCGTAACCCTTTTTCGATGTTGCCAAAGTCCCGGTTGTCCTGGAACCAACCCGGCATCGGTGGGAATCCCGGCGCCGAGGCCGAGCCTTCGCCATAGTCGATCTCTTTTGTCCAACGCCCCACACGCATCCATTCCACGACGCTGTCGGGCTGATCCTGACACAGGTCGGTGCCGATCCCCAGATGTTCGGCCCCGTATTTGTCGGCAGTGCGGGCGATCATTTCGCAAAAGCTCTCCAGCGTGCAATCGGACTTGTCTTTCAGGTGGTGAGGGTAGACCGAAAAGCCCAGCATCCCACCTTTTTCCGTTACCGCGCGGATGACGTCATCCCGCTTGTTGCGCAGGGCCGGGGACCATTCGTGCGGATTGGCGTGTGTAATCGCGATGGGCCGGTCCGAGATTTCAGCCGCCTCGATCGTGGAGCGGTCCGCCGAATGGCTCATGTCGACCACAAGGCCCACACGGTTCATCTCTTTGATGACCTGCTTGCCCATGCGGGTGATGCCGGTGTCTTCGGCCTCGTAGCAACCGGTCGCCAGCAGGGATTGGTTGTTGTAGGTCAGTTGCATGAACCGCGCGCCCAGATCGTGCAGGATTTCGACCAGCCCTATATCGTCTTCAATGGGCGACGGGTTCTGAAACCCGAAAAACACGGCGGTTCGGTCCGTTTTACGGGCCGTGTCGATATCGCTGACCCAGCGGCCTTTCATGATCAGATCCGGGTATTGCTCGAACCAGCGGTTCCATTTCTCGAAATTCAGAACCGTTTCGCGGAAATTCTCATGATATGCGATGGTGACGTGGATCGCGTCCACGCCCCCTTCGCGCAACTGGCGGAAGATCTTTTCCGACCAGTTGGCATATTGCAGGCCATCGATCCGCATCAGACGGGGCCTGCGCTGATATAGGCGGTTTTGACGGTCGTATAGAATTCAGCCGCCGCCTTTCCCTGTTCGCGGGGTCCGTACGAGCTGTCGCCCCGGCCACCGAAAGGCACGTGGTAATCGGTGCCAGCGGTGGGCAGGTTGACCGTCACAACACCGGTGCGCGCGTTGCGGCGGAAATGCGTGGCGCGGGCCAGCGATTTGGTCACGATGCCCGAGGTCAGGCCGAAATTGGTGTCGTTCACAACGCTCAGCGCCTCGTCATAGCTGCCGACCTTGATGACGCTGGTCAGCGGTGCGAACATTTCTTCGCGGTTGATGCGCATGTCGTTGGCGGTGTTCAGGAACACGCCCGGCGACATGTAGAAACCGTCATGGGGCATCTCCAGCCGCTGACCGCCACAGGCCAGCTCGGCGCCTTCGGTTTTGCCCAGTTCGACATAGGCAAGGTTTTCATTCAACTGCTGCTGGCTGACGACCGGACCCATCTGAACCCCGTCCTCCAGCGCGTGACCCACTTTCATTGCCTGCGCACCGGCAACCAATTTTTCGACAAAGGCATCATGGATGCCCGCGTGAACCACCAGACGCGACGAGGCGGTGCATTTCTGACCGGTGCCGCCAAAGGCCCCGCCCAGTGCCAGCGTCACCGCAAGATCCAGATCGGCGTCGTCCATGACAGTCAGCGCGTTTTTGGACCCCATTTCCATCTGCACCTTGGTCAGGTTCTGGATCGCCGCGGCGGCAATGCCTTTGCCCACGGGCACCGATCCGGTGAAGGAAATCGCATTAACCTTGGGGCTTTCCACAAGGCGCTGACCGATGGAACGGCCCGAGCCCATCACCAGGCTGAAAAGACCCTTGGGGATGTCTTGCCGCGCGATGATTTCGGTCAGGGCCACGGCCGAGGCAGGGGTGATGTTGGCGGGTTTCCAAACAACCGCGTTGCCATAGCAAAGCGCCGGGGCGATCTTCCACGAAGCCGTTGCGGTGGGGAAGTTCCACGGGCTGATGATGGCAACCACGCCAACAGCCTCGCGGCGCACGTCAACCTCGATGTCCGGGCGCACGGAATCGGCGTTTTCTCCGATCTGTCGCAGACATTCGGCCGCATAGTAGGTGAAGAACTGACCTGCGCGGTAAACCTCGCCCTTGCCCTCGGCCAGCGGTTTTCCTTCTTCACGGCTGAGCAGAGTGCCGAGCTCCTCGGCGCGGGCCATCAGTTCGTTGCCGATGGCGTTCAGCACGGCCTGCTTGCGCTCCAACCCATAAGCCGCCCATTCCACCTGGGCCGCGCGCGCCTGATCCAGCGTTGTCTCAAGCTGATCAGCACTGGCCTGCGCGAATATGCCGACCAGATCGCTCAGATCCGATGGGTTGCGGTTTTCGATTTCGCTTTCGCCGGCCAGCCATTCGCCGGCAATCAGATTCAGTTTGGTCACGTCAGGCCCCAAATTCGCAAATTTCAGTTTGCGAAAGAATGGAACTTGCCGGCGACATCAGTCAAACTCAAATAACTTTAGAAAACTTCAGAAAGATTGAAGCATGGCCGTGAAAGTGGAAATGCTGCGGTGCTTTTGCACTGTGGCCCAAACCGGAAACCTTGCCGAGGCAGCCAGCCGTTTGGGCCGCACGCAATCCGCGGTCTCAATGATGTTGAAACAATTCGAGGAGCATCTTGGAAAGAAACTGTTTGAAGGCGAACGGAAAAACCACCTTTCACCGCTGGGTCAGCAAGTTCTCGACCTCGCAATCAAACAGGTGCGGGATTTTGATCAGGCCGTTCAGAACATTGAACTGGCGGCACAGGCCGAGCATGGGCTGATCCGTATCGTATCGGTGCCGTCCGTGGGGGCGTTGGTCTTTCCTGCCCTGCTGGATCATATGACGTCTCGCTTTCCCGGCCTGAAGATCGAGCTGCGCGACGGAGATTCGCAGCAGGTTCTGGATGCGGTTGCCGGCGACACGTCTGATATCGGGATAGCGTCAGGCCACTTTCCGCTGAATGGGGTCAGTGCAGAGCCGCTGTTTCAGGACCGCTTTGGTTTGGTTGCAGCATCCGATCATCCGCTGATGACACGGGCCGAACCGCCAGCCATTTGCGATCTGGTGGCTCAGCCTTTCGTGCGAAACGCCTTGTGTGACTTTATCGAGTCCGCGCCTTTCCGAGAGATTTTGAACAGGGCCGAGGTCACCATTCACAACACGCATTCCCTGATCACGACTGTCAGGGCAGGCCAGTGGATCACGGTCCTGCCGCAGACCGTCGCGCAATTCATTCCGGACGCAGTCGCCTTTCGTCCGATTTCGGATTTGCCGGACAGGCGCGAGGTGTATCTATACGTTCGGGAAAGGTCGCGATTCCGAGAAATCTCGGAGGCCTGCCGTTCATTTGTCCTGTCGAGTGGATTTGGAAATTCAAGCCTGTGAATGCATCAAAAGGGGATTAACTCTGCTCAAAATCATAAATTAATTTGGTTTTTGCAGACTCACGCCCGCTGCCATGCTAGGTTCTCGTTTGAAGTGGGGGACTTCAGAGGGGCGATATGTCTCAAGACCTGAGGGGCTGGTTGAGCGCAAATGGATTAAACGAGTACGCGCAGGCCTTCATTGATAACAAGATCGACTTTTCCATTCTGCCTGATTTGACGGCCGAGGATCTGATCGAAATCGGTGTGACCGCTGTCGGCGATCGTCGGCGGCTTTTGCGTGCCATCGAGCAACTTGATTCCTCGCAGATCGCCGCAGAGCCCGAACCCGCAGCGCCGCACGAACCTGCGCGGCGGCAGGTCACGGTGATGTTTGCGGACCTGACCGGGTTCACGAAAATGTCCAGCAAGCTGGATGCCGAGGATCTGCACGCGTTGCTCAATCAGTTCTTCAGCAAAGTGGACAATGTGGTCGAAAAATACGGCGGACGCATCGACAAGCATATCGGTGATGCGGTCATGGCCGTTTTCGGAGCGCCGATCTCACATACCAATGACACGGAAAGGGCAGCACGGGCCGCAGCTGAAATTCATGCGGTTCTTCCAACGTTATCACCGCCACTGTCCTGTCATATCGGTATCTCTTCGGGGCAGGTCATCGCCAGTACGACAGGCAGCCAGTCGCACACGGAATATACAGTGACAGGGGACGGGGTGAATCTGGCGTCTCGGCTGACAGATATCTCAGGGGGCGGCGAGACTCTGGTCTCACATGACATTCAACGCGCGCTGGGCCCGTTGTTCGTGGGCGAATCTATCGGAGTCAAGGCGATCAAGGGGTTGAACGAGCCGGTTGAGGTCTGGCGTCTGGACCGGTTAGCCAGGAACATTCGGACCAGACGGCACAAATTCATCGGGCGCGAGCGCGAGATGTCGATTTTCTCGGCCACATTCGACCGATGCCAACGCCATGGAAAAGGTGAAGTGCATATCGTTCTGGGCGAACCCGGAATTGGAAAAACCCACCTGTCCGAGCAAGTGGCGGAACTGGCGACAAGCCTGTCCTACACGATCCACAACGGCGTTGTGATGGACTTCGGCGCGCGCGAAGGTCATTCAGCCATTCAGACCGTTGCACGCAGCATTCTGGGGCTTGAAGCGTCAGACGGGGCGGAAACCGGGGCGGCCGTTGCAAAAGAGGCTATTACCAAGGGCTGGGTCAGCCCTTCCAACGCTGCGCATCTCAATGCTTTGCTTGAACTCGAGCAGGATCCGGGCCTGGCCGAGGTCTATGCGGTAATGGACAATAAGACCCGTCTGCGGGGGCGGCGGCAGGTGCTGGAGGAGCTGCTATCCGCCAGCAGTCGGGAATCGCCCCTGCTTATTCAGATTGAAGACATCCACTGGGCGACGCCCGACATCCTGGGGGCGTGTTCTCATATCGCCGCGGTGACGCGGAACACGCCCTGTGTGTTGATGATGACCAGCCGGGCCGAGGGCGATCCGATCGACAGAGAGTGGCAGATGGCCACGGATGGCGCGCTGGTATCAAAACTGGAACTGGCACCGATGGGAGAAGAGCACGTCAGGCAACTGGTCGAAGAGTTCCGGGCCATCGATCGCGACTTGCTGGAAACCTGCGTCCAGCGCGCCGGTGGAAATCCGTTGTTTCTGGAACAGCTGTTGCGAAACACCGATGTGCTCAAACAGGAAACTGTGCCGGGCAGTATTCAGGGTATCGTTCAGTCGCGATTGGATGCGCTGGATCGCGCCAGCCGAACCGCCATTCAGGCCGCATCGGTTCTGGGTCAACGGTTCTCGCCCGAAGTTCTGAATTTCATTCTGGGTGAAGGGCATCTGGACACCAGCAACCTGATTCGCTCGGCGTTGATCCGAGAGGCAGGGCCCGATTTCATGTTTACCCACGCGCTGATCCGGGACGGGTCCTATGCAACACTGGTCAAATCCGAACGCGCCCGCCTGCACCGGCAGGCGGCTCAGTGGTTCGAAGACAAGGATGCAACCTTGCGCGCCCAGCATCTGGACCGGGCCGGGGCCAATAACGCGGCACAAGCCTATCTGGAAGCAGCCGACAAATTGATTCAGGCCTTCCGCTTCGACGATGCCAGCCCGCTGATCGAGCGTGCTTTGGAATTGCCGTCCCCGGCGGGTGTCCGATTTGACCTGCTGTGCGCGCGGGGCGAAACGCATCGGTTGCAGGGGTTGTCAAACGAAGCTTTGGACGAGTTCAAGGACGCGGCCAGTTTGGCGGAAACCGATGAACAAATCGCCCGGGCCCATATCGGGCTGGCGCAGGCGGCGCGGCAAGCAAGCCTGTATCAGGACGCGCTGGAAGCGCTCGACATTGCCGAGGCAGCAGCACAGCGCTGCGGGTCCGAGGAAGATGAGGCCCAGATAAGCTATGTGCGCGGCAACGTCTACTTCCCGCTGGGACGGAACAAAGAAGCCCTGAAGGCCAACGAGCGGGCGCTCTTGCTTGCCCGCAAGCTGGAATCCCCGCGCCTTGAGGTTGGGGCGCTGAGTGGGTTTGGCGACGCCAATTTCATGAAAGCCTCGATGAAGACGGCGGCGGGGTTCTATACCCAAGCCGCTGAACGGGCGCGTGAAAAAGGGCTGGTTCGGGACCTTGCGGCAAATCTGCACAATCTCAGCGTGGCGCGCAGCTATACTGGGGATGTCGGTCAGGGCCGAGCAGATGCCAATGAGGCGATTGAAATCTCGCAGACGTATTTCGCCTTCGTTCCGGAATGTGTCGCGCAAACATGCCTTGGTGTGGCCGAGACCTTTCTGGGCAGCCTCGACCGTGCGCTGGAAGCCTTTGGCGTTTCCGCCGAAATCGCAGAGCGTGTGGGAGCAAAACGCCTTGAAGCGCAGGCGTTGGAACATCTGGCCAGAACGCAGGTTTATGCTGGTCAGGTCGGGCGCGCACGTGAAACCGGTCTGCGAGCGGTCGAAATTGCGCTTGAACATGGCCGCAACTTTGTTGGACCCAAGGCCCTTTCAGCCCTGGCGATGGCCGAAACGGACCCGGATGAGCAAACGCGCCTTTTGAAACTGGGTTCCGAGATCATCGCCGAGGGATGTGTCGGCCACAGCCATCTGCACTTTTTCCCCGATGCCAGCGCCGTCATGCTGGCGCGTGGAGATTGGGATGCCGCACTTGAATATGCGGATGACCTTGCCGCGTTCACCAGGAACGAGCCGTTGCCGATGGTTGACCTGTCCATTCGTCAAACACGGCTGTTGGCCGAGAGCGGAAGGCAGAATATTCCACTGTCAGAGCATAGCGGTTTTGCCGGTATGACCGAGCATTTTGCCGCGATGGGCATTACCCAATCCTTGCTGGGCCGCGCGGATTTTCTGACCGGTTAGGCGGCAAGGCAGGAGGCTGAATGAGCGTCGAAAAAAAGGTTTGGCTTATCTCTGGCCTGCTGACCTTTGGGTTGGCCGCCTTGTTGCTCAAGCTTTGGATCGAACTGAACCATTTCGAGGAAGACCTGACGCAGCTGCCCGATCAGGCTTCGGTAGATGCGTATCTGTGCAGAATGGACGTGGCGCCGGACTATCGTTTGAGAACGGGGATTTTCATAAAGTCGTTCAGCTTTCTGGGCGCCAGTGACGTGCGGCTTACCGGCTATATCTGGCAGCACTACAAGGAAAAGGAACATGATGCGATCCTTCCCGCCGAAGGTGAGGTTGGATTTCTTCTGCCCGAAGCGGTCGATACGGCAAGCGGCCTAGTTGAAGAGGCATACCGCTTGTCACAACCCGACGGCGTCTTGATTGGTTGGTATTTTGAACAAACCCTGCGCCAGAGCTTCGACTACACCAGCTATCCCTTCGATCATAAAACGGTTTGGGTGAGGTTCTCGCCCGCTTCTTTCGAGGTCAATATCGCGCTGGTTCCTGACTTCGAGGCTTATCCGGCGACCGGACCGGATGACATTTTCGGGATCGACAACCGGATCGTGATGGGCACGTGGGAGCGAGAAAACACCTATTTCGACTACAAGCTGTCGAAACTGGATACGACGCTGGGCATCCGGCAGAACGCTTACCAGACCAACACGCCCGAGTTGCATTACAACTTCGTCATCAAACGCAATTTTGCAAACGCGTTCATCGTTCACATGATCCCGTTGCTGGTCGTGGTGATGCTGCTGTTCGGTGCGGTCATGACCGTCACGCGCCGCGAGGGTCTGGTAGAGCGGCATGACTTCAGCACGTCCAGCGTGATCGGCACCTGTTCGGTTCTGTTCTTCGTGATCCTGCTGGCCCATGTGCAACTGCGCGAAGGATTCGCCGGATCGCCCGTGATCTATATGGAGTCGTTCTTTTTCCTTATGTATTTCATGTTGTTGGCAGTTTCGATCAACACGTACCTTTTCGCGTCAGAGGCGGTAACGTCGCTGCGGATCATCCATTATCGGGACAACCTGATTCCAAAGGCCAGTTTCTGGCCCTTCGTGCTGCTGTGCATGGTGGCGATCACGGCCTATAACCTCAGCATCAAGGATAGCGCGGAACCGCCACCGATCAGCACGCGGGAGTGTTAGGCCACGGGTTCAAACCCGGGTTTGGGTTCGCCTTGCGCCATATCCAGCGTGTAGTCGCTCACCACTTCGGACGTACCCTCGCGCCAGCTTTTCAGGTATTTTTCCGGATCCGCGATCACATAGGCATATGCGGGTTTCATCGCCCCGTCGATGACGACGTTGATTTTCTTGCGCACATAGACATTCTCGGGTGAGCCGGGGCCGTGATACCCTTCCAGCCTGTCCAGTTCGCGGAGACCGGATTCGGTGACACGGTAGACCTCTCCACCCACTTGCTTGCCCATCCCCTGCTGATCCACAAGCGTTGCCATGCGATGCAGATACCCACAGTTGGGATTGTCGCAGAATGGTTCCTTCGGGATGATCAGGGGCATCGGTTGCCGGGTGCGCGCCATTCCCACGAAGTCGTTAAGAACTTTGCTGTGTGCGTCATGATTGGGGAAGCCCTGCTTCAGGGACCCATAGGTGAAATACAGGTAGGAGGGTTCTTTGACGGCCACGAAGCTTTCGTCACGCCCCTGTTCAGGGTCTGCCATCTTCAGGTTGTGATCTTGCGCCCAGGCGTCCAGCATGGAACGGATTTCCGGTTCGATCTGCATGCCCTGAACGAATTCGATGCACGGGGTCGCATCCATGTCTTCAGCCCGCAGCAGGATTTCCACCATCTTCGGTGCCTTGTTCATCACCGCCACATGCAATGCGGTGAACCCGTGATCGTTGACAATGTTGACGTCGATATCCCTGTCGATCAGGTCTTGGGCGGCCTCATAATCCGGCTTGCCCAGATCATGGCCGCTTTCGCCCAGTTCGCCTTCACCGCCCGCTGCATAGTGCAACAGTGAATCTCCATGGGCCTCGTCCACGATGTTGACGCCCACGACCCCTTCGTCGATGGCGCGGAACACGCGCTTCCATTCGTTGATGTCATCGGCGGCAGCGGCTTCGCGCGCCCATTTGCAGACGCGATACTTTTGGTCGTCCAATTCCTCGAACGCATCCGCCAAAGCTTCCATGATCTGGTCCGGCGTTGCCATCATGCCGATGCCCATTCGGCCGTTCGAAAGGCGACCTTCGCGCGGTCCGACGAAATCGACCCCAAGCGTCTTAAGCTTGTCGACGTTGTTCTGCGTGGTGATATTGTTCCACATATTTGTATTGCACGCGGGACAGAGGATCACGGGTTTCTTCTGGTATTGCCAAGCCACGAAGACCGAGGTCAAAAGATTGTCGGCGATGCCATTGGCAACTTTACCCATCGTGTTGCAGGTGATGGGGGCCACGATGACGCAATCTGCCCAGTCACATAGTGCCAGATGCGAGGCGCGCACCGGCATGTCGAAATTCAAATAGCGGAAATTCCACTCGTCATCGTCGCGGTAATAGTCATTGTGGGTGATTTTGGCGTCGATCCGTTCGGCACCGAAATCCCGAAAGAACTTCTCGGCCGAAACAGACGGGATCAGTTTCACGTTATGCCCCGCGTCGACAATACGTTCGACAAGCTCGGGGATCTTGTCCGCCGCCGACGACCCGCAGGCGCAGAGCAATACGTTTCGCTTTCCGGCGTTTACTTGATTCATCACCCCCTTGGGGTAGCCGAACGGGTTCTTCTCAAGGCTTGGGGTTTCATTCAGTTCGGATACCGGCAGCCCTTCCTTGCGCATCCTGGCCTGCAATTCACCGGCCTGGATCATGTCTACGATGTCTTCCAGCTTTTCACTTTTGCTGATGCATTTCCCTTTGAAAAACAAATACGGCACGTCCGGTCTTTCGCCCAGCGTCACCAGTTGCCGCCGCATCCTGATCATATTGGGATCGCGCCCGCCCACGTCGATCTGCTTGACGGTCGTTGCCCCGATATTCGAAAGAATGCTGCGAAGCATATAGGACCACGGGTCTTCGTCCTCGTAGAACAGAACCATCGTATTGTGCTTGATGATGCTGGCAACATCGCTTGGGTTTTCGGGCGGTTCGACCTCTTCGATCACCAACAATGCAGGGTCTTCGAGATCCCGCAGACCACGGAAAATGTTGCCCCGCGGCGCTTGCCAGACCTGCGAGGTTGCCGGACTCATATCGACTATGGTCACAACGTCTTCATCCTCGTCATAGTCTATGCACAGGCACCAGAACTCTTCGAGCAACGCAGTTTCCCGGAACACGTTGTCCGGCGGGCGGATCGCCTCGATCCCGGTGACGCGATTGAAGTCGATGTTGATCATCAGGTGGCGATTGCTGTCGGGGGTCAGGCTTTTCAACTGCACCTTGAACCAGTCTTCGGGGGTTTGGATTGATTTGTCGTCGCGGGTCTCAAAGCTCTGGAACGAACTGCTCAGATGCAGGTTCTCGGATTGTCTGATATACTTTTCGACCATGTCGTGCATGTCTTTGGCGGTGGCGACCCGGCGGACAGTATCCGTGAACGACACCTGGGCCGCCCGCAGCAACTCGTCCTCGTCCACCCTGTAGTCGCCGTGAATGGCGAGGCTTTCCACCAAAACGCCTATCGAGTTCATGTTGGGGGTCGCCCGGCGGAACAGGTTGCGGCGTTTCTTGGGGTCTTTCGCCAGGTAACGTGTGCTGTCGACGTAGTTGCACCGCTGCTTGAAGGTCTTCAGATGCGTCTTGACCGCTGCCCGTGCTGAAAACCGCAACAGGCCGCGGGACCGCATCGAGGTTCCATCACGATCCGACATGGCTTGCCACAACCGTTCGACGGTTGTCACCCAAAGCTTGCCGTATTTCTCAGGGTGCACATCCATCATATGCACCAGCCCCGTGCTTGGATTGCACTTGGCGATGACGGCAAAATGGCCGCCGGGCATAGTCTCGTTGCCATGGGCAAGACCGACCTGGAAATTCGCCACCAGAATGTCGTTGTCACCGCCCAGCCGGTTGGATTCGTCGATCGCCTCAAGCAGCAGCGGCACACTGGTTGTGTCTGCGTCCATGAAATAGGCCTGAACCTGAACCCTCTCGCGCAGCCCCTGCGTGTGAATGTAGGTGCAGGCGACGTCAAAAAGCTCGCCCAGCGAGATTCCGTCGTTCACGACAAAGGACGAGGGCAATGCGCATTCGCGGAAGATGTCATTCACTTCGCAGCTGAACCCCAGCGCCGACATGCTGAGAGCGGCCGCCGTGACACTGCAACAATTGATCGGCTGCTGAAAATTCTGCAACTGAACGCTGACCAGATCACCAAACATCGTTGCAAAACAGGGTTGCCGGACGCTCTCTGGTATCTGAAGCCAGTTCTGGCTGGATAGATACGCCAACCGGGTTCCATCCAGCGCAAGCGCTTCAAGGCTGACAGGGATATCCGAGATCTGAAGGTGTTCTTCATAGAAGTAATCACCGACATCCGCGCTGGCCAATGGTTTCCCGTTCTGGCGCAACTGAACCACGCCACGCAGCACGATATACATGCCGTTCGCTGGCAGAACCGCGTTTCCGGTCACCTCGATACATTCGAATTGTGGGTTGATGACGGCTGGGTCGGCGATCTGAGCTTTGCCCGGAAGGACATCATATATCATCTTCCAGTCTGCGTCGCTTGGGGTGTAAGGTCTGGATTTGGAAATTTGATCTATGGTCACAACTGTGTCCCCCCGGAGTTGCGTTGCAATATTTCAATCTTCGGTCAGCCAGTGCCTCTGGTTCTTCGAAGCTCGGACACCGGTCATTCAGAATAATAGACCTGCCTGTTATCTGTGTTTGTTCCTGGCAAGGGCCGTGTTGCTGATGGAAAAAGTATGAACAAAATGGCCCAATTGGCTGCACAGTATCCGATATTTGAATAAAAATCACGAGTGCAGTTGCGGAGGCGGCTGCTGCCTTGCGTGGCGGAACATCTGCCATCCGCGATTTGGATTGCGCGGGTCACGGGTGCCAGCCTTCGGGCAGACAATCTGTGAAGGGCTTTGGGGATCAGTCGAGGAAAAGGTAATCCAACTGCATGATGGCTTGGGCTTTGTCTTCACCAACCCCAAGAAACTTGGCAATAACCGCTTCGTTCTCGGCGCGCGGGGCCGTTTCCCGCAGGCGCAGGTAATTGTCCAGCCGGGCGGCGCGGATCCGTTCGGATTCATAGCCCAGATCGTTGCGAAGCGTCGGCAGCAAGGAAGCAACGGTTTCGGTTGGGCTGTTGTCTCCGGCCAACCCGACGCGACGCGCGTGGCCGATCAGATAGTCGTCCGAGTATTCGCATTCGATCTCAAGCACGTGAGTTTTGGCCTGGTCGCCGCAGAAATCCTCGAGCGCGTCAAGATTGGCCGGGTCAAGGCACAGCACCAGCTGATCCGACCCGAAACTGTCGAACAACAGGCGCAGAACGGCGCGCCGGTGACGAGAGCGCTTGGTCAGTGTGGATTCGATCCCGCCCAGGTCCGGCAGCAACGTATTTTCTTCGTTGAACAGGTATTCTACGCAAGGAATACCCGTTTCAGATGCGATCTGATCGACAAGACGTTTGGCGACATGCCATTTCTTGCAGACGATCACGAACAGTTCCCGTTCCGGGCCGAGTACGCTCGCGGCTTCCCAGAAGCGTTGTCCGAACCGGCGGCCGATACGCCCGCGGCCGGTGAGAAACGCATACAGATTGCGCCCCTCGTTCGAGATCGGGAAATCGACACCCTCACTTGCATAGAGCGAGCCGAGCCGGGCCTTCAACTCATGCGCCTCGGCGCTGATCTTGCGGGCGAACAGATAATCCTGGCCCAGCAACATGTCATAATGATCATTGTAGAACGTGACCGGCATTCCATAGTCCGAGAACATCAGGAAGGTCGGCGTTCGGTTTTCAATCTCGTTTTTTGGGATCAGGTGACGCACCAGCGTCTGAAAGAAGGTTTCATCAGGGATCCACGTGGTCGAAAAAAAACGGATCACATCCCGGCGCTGACGCAGGAAATCCAGAATCATTTCGACGGTTCTGCGACGCAGGCACCACCATTGGCTGCCGATCATCATCTGAATGTCCTGGGGGATGTCCCGCGTCAGACCGAGGCGCTTTTGCAATTCATAGGCGGCATAAAACAGCTTGGACTGTGTGCGCTCGTTGAAGTAGTGGCGATAGATCAGCCGGTCTTCCTTCATGCCGGTCTTGATCCAGTTGCTTTCAAAGAAATCGTGACTTTCGATGAAATCCTTGTCGTTATCGTCGAGGTAACGGTGCGTGTATTCAGCGGTTTTAATCGCCATGCAGTCACCCGACAGCATGTAGAAATGTGTGGCGCGGGGGAAATTTTCCACGGCGGCTTCCAGGGCGTTCAGCGTGGCCCGGACCAGCGACCATTCTCCCCAGCCGCATCTGACGCGTTTTTTTGCAAAGGTCACATTGGGGTTCTGATCCAGTGCGGAACGAATGCGCTCATAGGCTTCGGCGCTGGCGCTGGCGTCAAAATGGATGGCCATGCAATCGCCGACAGCGGTCAGTTGTTCGGCCTGTGCAATGATGGCTTCAGGGTCCTTGTGACACAGCAATATATAGGCGACTTTTGCCATTGAGATTACGCAATATCCGTTTCTGCCTGATTTCAACCGTGATACTGAGGATGAACGATTGAATAAACAGAATAATTTTGGTTCTTTGTAACCAAAAGCTGGCGTATCGGATCGAGACCTGGCCAGCGGAGGAGGCGCAGCAGATGGGGTTTCCCGGTACCTGGATGACCGAGAGCGAAAGCATGGTGTACCGCGTGGTGCCCAAATGTGCCTGCTCGACCATTGGTCAGATCATGTATTTCTCGGATCATGGTCAGTTCTTTGACGGTGACATCCATGATGCCAAGGACGGCATGCACAAATGGGCATTTGATCAGAGCCAGGAGCTGATCTCGAACAATGTGCGCAATCACGCGTCCTATTCGTTCACTTGCGTGCGCAATCCCTACACCCGCATCCTCAGCTCATTCTTTGACAAGATCTGTGGCATTCAGCGCAACGGCAAGAGATACCGCGGCAATCTGGTGCCGACGCTGATCTATAACTACGGGATCGAAGTGGGCGGCGACGACGGCAAGGGAGAGTTTGACCAGATCGCCAGCTTCCGCCGGTTTCTGCTGTTTGCACGTGATACGATCCGGTGGCGGCGCCCGATGGACCCGGACATTCACTGGTCTGCGATGTCAGGCCACGTGTCTACCTTCATCGTGAACGGCGGTCACTATGACCGTATATTCTGGACAGAAGCGTTCAATGACGGGATGCAGGATGTTCTGGACAATGTCGAGCTGAAGCACCCGGTCAATTTGTCCGAAATCCCACGGTTCAATGAATCCGAAGGGCATGGGCCAAAACGTGCGCATCCGGTCGAGGACTACTTTGACGATCTGTCAATGCATCTGGTCTATGAGATCTACAAGCAGGATTTCGAGCTGTTCAAATACGACTTCGAAAACCCGGCGAACAAGATGCCGATCGGTGAAATCGATCTGGACGAAATCCACGCCAAATTGGGCGACTGACGGTGGGGGTGCTTCCGCCCGTCGTCGATATTTCTTGCGAAACATCTCCTCCGGTTGGGCCCGGCGCCGCGCGTTGCGCGGCGCCGGGCCCAAGGCCAAACGTGGCATCGGCGAAGCTGATGGTGCGATTTGGGCGTGGGAGCTCTTGAGGGCGGTTGATTACCCGGCTCGCCGCCTCGGCAAGCCGGTCGCGCAGGTGCTTAGACTTGGCGAACAGCCCCTTTTGCTGCGCTTGTCGTCAGCTTGGCATAGGCCTTGAGCGCGGTTGACACCTTGCGCTTGCGCGGTGCGGCGGGCTCCCACCCCTTTGCGTCCTGTTCTTCGCGGCGGGCGGCCAGCTCTTCATCCGAAACCGCCAGATGAATGGTGCGGTTGGGGATGTCGATCTCGATCGTGTCGCCATTCTGAACCAGACCGATCTCACCGCCTTCGGCCGCTTCGGGTGATACATGTCCGATCGACAGGCCTGATGTGCCGCCCGAGAAACGGCCATCGGTCAGCAACGCGCAGGCTTTGCCAAGTCCTTTGGACTTCAGATATGACGTCGGATATAGCATTTCCTGCATCCCCGGGCCTCCGCGCGGGCCTTCATAGCGGATGACGACCACATCGCCTTCTTTCACCTTGCCCGTAAGAATGTCGTTGACCGCCTGATCCTGACTTTCGCACACGTAGGCCGAGCCGGTGAATTTCAGGATATTGGCGTCCACGCCAGCAGTTTTCACGATACAGCCGTCGCGGGCGATATTGCCGAACAGAACGGCCAGACCACCATCCTGGCTGAACGCGTGTTCTTTCGAGCGGATCACGCCGCCTTCGCGGTCGGTGTCCAGTTCCTTGTACCGGTTGGACTGGCTGAACGCCTGTGTGGTGCGCACACCGCCGGGGGCGGCCTTGAACAGCTCCTGCGCCTTTGGATTGTTGGCGACCTTGATGTCCCAGTTGGCGATCGCTTCGCCCATTGTGGCCGAATGTACCGTGTTGCATTCCTCGTGCAGCAGGCCTGCGCGGCTGAGCTCTCCGAGGATCGAGAAGATACCTCCGGCGCGGTGGACGTCTTCCATGTGCACATTTTCGGTGTTGGGCGCGACTTTGCACAGGCAGGGAACGCGGCGGCTCAGGCGGTCCATGTCGGACATGGTGAAATCGACGCCACCCTCATGCGCAATGGCCAGCAGATGAAGCACCGTATTGGTGGACCCGCCCATGGCGATGTCGAGGCTCATGGCGTTTTCGAATGCTTCGAAGGTGGCAATCTCGCGTGGGAGAAAACCTTTTTCGTCCAGATCATAATGGCGCTTGGTGATCTCGACGATCCGGCGGCCTGCCTCAAGGAACAGCTCTTTGCGGTCGGCATGTGTCGCCAGTGTCGAGCCGTTGCCCGGCAGAGCCAGGCCCAATGCTTCGGCCAGACAGTTCATCGAGTTCGCAGTGAACATGCCAGAACAGGACCCGCAGGTCGGGCAGGCATTCTCTTCGATGTGTTGAACCTGTTCGTCGGTGAATCTGTCGTCCGCCGCGGCGACCATGGCGTCGACGAGGTCGATTTTCTTGGCATCCAGATCTGCGATATCGATCTTGCCGGCCTCCATCGGCCCGCCCGAAACAAATATAGCAGGGATGTTCAGGCGCATCGCGGCCATCAGCATGCCGGGGGTGATCTTGTCGCAATTCGAAATGCAGACCATCGCGTCGGCACAATGCGCGTTGACCATGTATTCGACCGAATCCGCAATGACTTCGCGCGAGGGCAGCGAATACAGCATCCCGTCATGGCCCATTGCGATGCCGTCATCCACCGCGATCGTGTTGAATTCTTTTGCAACGCCACCGGCGGCCTCGACCTCGCGCGCAACCATCTGACCCAGGTCCTTTAGGTGGACGTGACCGGGCACGAACTGGGTGAACGAGTTGACGATGGCAATGATCGGTTTGCCAAAATCATCGTCTCCCATGCCGGTGGCGCGCCAAAGGCCGCGTGCGCCAGCCATGTTGCGGCCGTGGGTTGAGGTTCTGGATCGGTACAATGGCATGATGCTGTTTCCCTGTTGCCTCGGGTTGCATGTCTTGGGGTTCGTACGTTATAGCGCACGTACCACATGTGCGCTATAACGCACAAGAGGATTCGCGGGACGATGAGATGAACTCTGACGATATAACGCTGAAACTGCGAGACGTGCGCGCGGCATCGGGCCTGAGCCTGTCGAAAGTGGCCGAGATGACGGGCGTGAGCAAAGCCATGCTGGGGCAGATCGAGCGCGGCGAATCCAGCCCGACCATCGCAACGCTGTGGAAAATTGCCAAGGGGTTTCAACTGCCGCTCAGCGCGCTGATCGATACGATGAACGGGGATCCTTCGGTTTTTCAGACCGTAACTTTCCCCGGCACGATCGAGGTCAAGATCGTCTTTCCATTCGATCCCGCTCTGGGGGCCGAGACGTTCCACGTCAACCTCAAGCCGAACCAAAGCCACGAGTCGCCCGCCCACGCGACAGGCGTGACCGAGGAGGTCTTTGTTCTGAACGGCACGCTTGAGATCCTGCGCGGAGACGAGTGGGTTTCCCTACAGGCCGGGCAGGGGTTGCGTTTCGCGGCCGATCTTCCGCACGGGTATCGCGCCGGTCCAACGGGGGCGGCCTTTCTGAACATGCATCATTACGCCCAACACACCGAATTTGTAGAGAACGGCAAGGCCCATTCATGACCGCATTTTTCGACAGCCTGACCATCGTCGACGCCATCGGCTCTTTCGGGGCCTTGATCGTGGTCGCTGCTTATTTCGCAACACAGATGCGGATGATGAACTCGGATGATCTGGCCTTTCCGGTGATCAACCTGCTGGGCTCGGTGCTGATCGTGTATTCCCTGCTCCAGAATTTCAATCTCGCGTCAATGTTGATCGAGGGGTTCTGGATTCTGATCAGCCTCATTGGGATTATCCAACATTTCCGCCTGCGCAGCGCCAAGTGAGCGCTATCCAGCCTTGAACCCCTATGCCGCCGGGTATAGGGAAAAATCAAGCGCGCTTAGGGGAGGCTTTGATGCAGGACGATCCAAAAACCCTCGTATCCACCGAATGGCTGGCCGCGCATATGAAGGATCCGGATCTGCGGATTCTGGACGGGTCGTGGTACTTGCCCGCGCAAAATCGTGATGCACGGGCGGAATATGACGCAGGCCACATCCCCGGGGCGCGGTTCTTTGACATAGACGAGATATCAGATCACCGTTCCGACTTGCCGCATATGGCGCCTCCGGTCGAGAAATTCATGTCGCGCCTGCGGGCGATGGGTGTGGGTGATGGTCATCAGGTCGTGGTTTACGATGGCGCCGGGCTGATGTCGGCCGCGCGCGTCTGGTGGCTGTTCCGTCTTATGGGGCAGGAAAACATCGCGGTTCTGGATGGTGGATTCCCCAAATGGCAGGCGGAAGGGCGCGAGGTTGAAGACCTGCCGCCAGTCATCCGTGATCGTCATATGACCGTCCGGGTGCAAAATCAGCTTGTTCGGGATGTCACGCAAGTTTCCGCCGCCGCCAAGCTGGGTGATCATGAGATCATCGACGCCCGTTCTGCCAGCCGGTTTTCCGGGGCCGAAGCCGAACCGCGCGAGGGGCTGCGCTCGGGGCATATTCCGGGTTCACGCAATGTCCCCTTTGGCCAGTTGCTGAACGCCAATGGTACCATGAAGTCGCCGGAAGAGTGCCGCGCCATTTTCGAGGCCGCGGGCGTCGATCTGTCGAAACCGGCGATCACCTCGTGCGGGTCTGGCGTGACCGCCGCGATCCTCAGCCTTGCGCTTGAGCGCATGGGCAAGAAAGACCACTCGCTTTATGACGGCTCATGGGCTGAATGGGGCGCCTTCCCGACCCTGCCCGTCGCAACCGGAGAGACCTGATGTTCGAGAACCTGAAACCGCAGCCTGCCGACAAGATCCTGGCGCTGATGCAGATGTACCGCGAAGACCCGCGTGATCAGAAGATCGACCTGGGCGTCGGCGTCTACAAGAATGCCGAGGGCGTGACGCCCGTGATGCGCGCGGTCAAAGCAGCCGAAAAGCGCATTCTCGAAGAGCAGGAAACCAAAGCCTATACCGGTCTGGCCGGTGATCCGGCCTATGCCGATGCGATGATCGGCCTGATCCTCGGCACTTCGGTTCCGCGTGGCAACATTGCCGCTGTCGCGACCCCGGGTGGTACCGGCGCGTGCCGTCAGGCGTTTGAGATGATCCGCATGGCCAACCCGTCGGCGCGTGTGTTCGTGTCGAACCCGACCTGGCCGAACCACCTGTCGATCCTGAACTATCTGGGGATGGAGGCCGTCCCGTACCGGTATTTCGACGGCGAAACCCGTGGTGTCGATTTCGACGGCATGATCGAAGACCTGAAGACCGCCAAAGCGGGTGATGTGGTTCTGCTGCACGGTTGCTGCCACAACCCGACCGGCGCCAACCTCAACATGGTTCAATGGCAGGAGGTCGTGAACCTGATCAACGCGCTTGGCCTCGTTGCGATGATCGACATCGCCTATCAAGGCTTCGGCGACGGTCTGGAAGAGGATGCGCAAGCAACACGTCTGGTCGCGTCTTCGGTCAAGGAATGCCTGATAGCGGCGTCATGCTCGAAGAATTTCGGCGTTTATCGCGAACGCACCGGTTTGCTGATGGCCATCAGCGCCGATGCCGGGCAGACCGCTTTGAACCAGGGCACATTGGCATTCCTGAACCGTCAGAATTATTCCTTCCCGCCCGACCACGGCGCACGTGTTGTGACCACGATCCTGATGGACGAAGCCCTGCGCGCCGACTGGATGGCCGAACTGGAAGAGGTGCGCCTGTCGATGCTGGGCCTGCGTCGCCAACTGGCCGACGAACTCCAGCGTCTGAGCGGCTCGGACCGCTTTGGTTTCATCGCCCAGCACCGCGGCATGTTCTCGCGCTTGGGTGCGGCCCCTGAACTGGTCGAGAAACTGCGCGTTGAACACGGCATCTACATGGTTGGCGACAGCCGCCTGAACATTGCCGGTCTGAACGCCAACACCGTTCCGATCCTTGCGCAGGCGATTGTCGACGTCGGCGTCTGATTTTCAGGCATTGCGAAACAAGAAACCCGGGCACGAATGCCCGGGTTTTTTTGTTTGGGTGGAAGTGGGATCAGCCTTTCGAGAACTCGGGATAGGCTTCCATGCCCAGTTCGCCCATGTCGAGCCCGTTGATCTCTTCTTCCTCGCCCACCCGCAGGCCGACGGTGGCCTTGAGGATCGAGAACAGGATGAAGCTGACCACGAAGACGAAGATGCCGATGGCCGCGAAGCCGATGATCTGGGTCACGAAGGACGCATCACCGTTGGTCCATGCCACGATGAAGGTGCCCCAGAAGCCCGCGATCAGGTGAACCGGGATGGCGCCGACCACGTCATCAATCTTCATCTTGTCCAGCAGCGGCACGGTGTAGACCACGATCACGCCGCCGATGCCGCCGATGATCAGCGCCTGGAACAGCGACGGTGCCAGCGGTTCGGCGGTGATCGAGACCAGCCCGGCCAGCGCGCCGTTCAGAACCATGGTGAGGTCGACCTTGCCATACATCACCTGTGTCAGGATCAGGGCGGCGACGGCACCGGCGGCGGCGGCCATGTTGGTGTTGGCGAAGATACGGCTGATGTCGGCCATGTCACCGATCGTGCCCATGGCCAGCTGCGAGCCGCCGTTGAAGCCGAACCAACCCAGCCACAGGATGAACGTCCCCAGGGTTGCCAGCGCCAGGTTCGAGCCGGGGATAGGCACAACTTTGCCTTCCTTGTTGTATTTACCGATGCGCGGGCCCAGTACGATGGCACCGGCCAGAGCTGCGAAGCCACCTGCGGCGTGAACCAGGGTCGAGCCGGCGAAGTCGCTGAAGCCCATCTCGGACAACCAGCCGCCACCCCACTGCCAGGACGCTTCGATCGGGTAGATGATGCCTGTCAGGACGATCACGAAAAAGAAGAAGGGCCACAGTTTGACGCGCTCGGCCATGGTGCCCGATACAATGGACGCGGTGGTGGCGCAGAACATCAGCTGGAAGAAGAAGTCCGATCCGACGGACGCATATGACAGGTCGGTTTCGACACCTTCCAGACCAACCGGTTCCAGTGACGTTGGCGAGAACGCGCCCAGAATGCCGGTGATGGTCCAGCCGTCGCCCGGATACATCAGGTTGAAGCCCACCAGCCAATACATGATGGCTGCAAAGGAAAACAGGCCCATGTTCTTGATCAGCTGCATGGCAACGTTCTTGGAACGCACCAGGCCGGCTTCGAGCATCGCAAAGCCCGCAGCCATCCAGAATACCAGAAAACCGCCGACCAGAAACAACAGCGAAGTCAGGATGTATTGCGTATGCTGCGCAGTCTCGCCGGTGGCCTCTTGCGCCAGGCCCATCTGCGGCAGCGCGACGATCGCCGCGGCAGGAATGAGAGATTTCATCAGGTTCATGTTCAGTCCTCGAATGATTGTCGGTCGCGGCGCCTACAGCGCCTCTTCGTTGGTTTCCCCGGTCCGCACGCGCAGCGCCTGCTCGACATCGAGGACGAAAATCTTGCCGTCGCCGATCTTTCCGGTCTTGGCGGTTTTGGTGATGGTCTCGACGATCTGGTCGGTCATCGCGGCAGGCACCACGATTTCCAGCTTGATCTTGGGCACGAAGTTCACCGCGTATTCGGCCCCCCGATAGATTTCGGTGTGGCCGGATTGCGAGCCGAAGCCCTTGATCTCGGTTACCATCATGCCGCGCACGCCGGCCTCGGTCAGTGCCTCGCGCACCTCCTCCAGCTTGAACGGCTTGATTGTCGCAATGATCAGTTTCACGTCTTTCCCCTCTGGTTCTCCGGCGGAACCGGTTTGTTTGCACCTGCAGAAAAATGCGCGACTGATCGTGGTAAGAAACGGCTCTTGAGGCCAAAGGATCGCCAAACGGCGAAAAATTGCACATTATTTGCACAAAATAGGCGATCTGATTAAATAATAGGCAGTATTGTGAGGGGAAATTTCGGAAATTCGGACCTCTACATACTCAGATCACCGGGGTATGGTGGCGCAAAAGAAAACCCGGGCAGAGTTTGAGCATGACTGAGTCCAAGCGACGCAAGCCGAAATTGGTTGCGGATAAAAGGTACCCGTCAAAGGGTCGTAAACCGTCGGCATCCAAGCGCCCGGCGGGCAAGAAGGCGACGGCTCGCAAAACCACCTCACGCAAAACTGCGCGCAAAAAGACGCGCAAAAGATCGGGGGGCAAAGGCGGCGGCATCTTGCGTCGTTTCTTCCGTTGGGTCTGGCGCATGGTCTGGGGTCTGACCTGGCGGGTCGGAGCGGTCGTGGCCATCCTGATCGCCTTGGCGGTGGGTGTCGTCTATTCCTCGTTGCCTGACTTGGATGCCTTGTTGGACGGCCGTGCGCGCGGGTCTGTCACGCTGCTGGACCGCGACGGCAAAGTGTTTGCCTGGCGGGGCGACCAGTTTGGCGGGGTGATCACTGCTGATACGGTGTCGCCGCATCTGAAAAACGCCGTCATCGCGACCGAGGACAAACGGTTCTATCGCCATTTCGGGGTCAGCCCGCGCGGTGTGGCAAGCGCCGTGCGCATCAACCTGAGCGAAGGGCGCGGCCCGTTGTCCGGGCATGGCGGGTCAACCATAACGCAGCAAACGGCCAAACTGCTGTGTCTGGGCGTGCCTTATGATCCGACAGAATGGGAATCAGAGGCCGCCTATGAAGCCGATTGCCGTCAGGGATCGCTGTGGCGCAAGGCCAAAGAGGCCATTTATGCAATGGCGATGGAGGTGAAATACTCCAAGGATGAGGTTCTGACGATCTACCTGAACCGGGCTTTCCTTGGTGCAGGCGCGCGCGGGTTCGAGGCCGCAAGCCAGCGGTACTTTGGCAAGTCCGCCGCCGAAGTCTCGCCAGCCGAGGCAGCGATGTTGGCCGGGCTGTTGGTTGCGCCCACACGCTATGCGCCGACGAACAATCTGCAACGGTCGCAGGACCGGGCCCGCCTTGTAATCGGTCTGATGGAGGATCAGGGCTATCTGACCGCTGCGCAGGCCAGCGAAGCGCGGGCGCGCCCGGCCCAACTGTCCGAGGCGGCGGCTGCGCGGGCCGGGGGGTATTTTGCAGATTGGGTCATGGCCAGCGGGCCCGAGTTCTTTACCCGCAACACGACCGAAGATGTGGTGATCCGGACCACCTTGGATCAGCGCATTCAGACCTCAGCGGAAGAGGCGCTGAAATTCATCTTTCAGGAAAAAGTGCGCGAAGGATCAAAGGCACAGGCGGCCATTGTGGTGATGTCGGCCGACGGTGCGGTGCGCGCGATGGTTGGTGGGCGCAAGACACGCGTGTCTGGCGCGTTCAACCGGGCGACGCAGGCGTTGCGACAGACGGGATCATCGTTCAAGCCATTCGTCTATGCCACCGCGCTGGAACTTGGATATTCGCCGCTGGATACGGTGATGGATGAACCCTATTGCGTCGATATTCCGGGGTCAGGCCAGTGGTGCCCCAAGAACTACACCAACAAGTATTATGGGCGGGTGACCTTGGCGGATGCGCTGAAAAACTCGCTGAACATACCGGCGGTGAAAGTGGCCGAGATTTCCGGCCTGGACAATGTTCGGACGGTGGCCAGCGGCTTTGGGATTGCCAGCGACCTGGCACAGGGGCCTGCGCTGGCGCTTGGTGCATCTGAAAGCACGTTGATCGAGATGACCGGGGCTTATGCGGGCATCCTGAATGGCGGTTCACAGGTTGAACCTTATGGGCTGACCGAACTGAAGCTGCTGGGCGACGAAACACCCGTCATGGTCACGACGACCGGTATTGGCGAGAGGGTGATCAATGAAAAGGCTGCCAAACAACTGACCTGGATGATGGAGCGCGTGGTCTCTGAAGGAACCGGCGGGCGGGCCAAATTGCCCGGCTGGCAGGTGGCGGGCAAGACCGGCACGACCCAAGCCGCGCGCGATGCGTGGTTCATCGGGTTCACGGCGGATTATGTGACCGGGGTCTGGATGGGGTATGATGACAACACGCCCTTGTCCGGCGTGACCGGTGGTGGCTT
This sequence comes from Ruegeria sp. THAF33, assembly GCF_009363615.1. Taxonomy (NCBI): domain Bacteria; kingdom Pseudomonadati; phylum Pseudomonadota; class Alphaproteobacteria; order Rhodobacterales; family Roseobacteraceae; genus Ruegeria; species Ruegeria sp. THAF33. The sequence goes on from NZ_CP045384.1 coordinate 3,374,145, forward strand.
GCCGGCCGAGATCTGGAAAGAAACCATGCTGCGCGTGACCGAGGGCATGACGCCCACGCCCTTGCCGATGATGGCGCCGGAACCACCGGTTCAGGTTGCCCAGCCGCAGCCCCGTCGAAAGCGCGGAGGTTTTGCCAATGACATCAACAATCTGCTGAAGAACATTTTCGGCGGCAATTAAATCAATCTCGAAAACGCCAAAACAAAAAAAGGCGGTGCCCGGTGCACCGCCTTTTGTCATTTCTTACTTTCGTTGCTTAGACGCTTGCGTCCAATGCAGATAGGATCGCGTCGCCCATTTCGCTGGTCGAGACGGGCTGAACGCCCTCATCCGCAAGCAGGTCGCCGGTGCGAACGCCGTCGGCCAGAACCTTCTCGATCGCAGCTTCCAGCCGATCGGCTTCCTCACCCTGATCAAAGCTGTAGCGCAGAGCCATCGCAAAGCTGAGAATGCAGGCGATCGGGTTGGCTTTGCCCTGACCCGCGATATCGGGGGCGGATCCGTGTACGGGCTCGTACATCGCCTTGGGGCGTCCATTGGCCATCGGCGCGCCCAGCGATGCCGACGGCAGCATACCCAGAGACCCGGTCAGCATCGCGGCGCAGTCGGACAGGATGTCACCGAACAGGTTGTCGGTCAGGATCACGTCGAACTGTTTCGGCGCGCGCACCAGCTGCATGGCACCGTTGTCGGCATACATATGGCTCAGCTCAACTTCGGGGTAGTCAGCGGCAACACGGTTGACCACTTCGCGCCACAGGATACCCGATTCCATCACGTTGGCTTTTTCCATCGAGCACAGCTTTTTGTTCCGGCGCATCGCCAGTTCAAAGGCCGAGCGTGCGGCGCGTTCAATCTCGGATTCGGTGTAACGCTGGGTGTTAATGCCGACGCGTTCATTGCCTTCCTCGAAGATGCCGCGCGGTTCACCGAAGTAGACGCCCGAGGTCAGTTCGCGCACGATCATGATATCCAGACCGGCAACGATGTCTTTCTTCAGCGACGAGAAGTCAGCCAGCGCGTCAAAGCACTGGGCCGGGCGCAGGTTCGAATACAGGTCCATTTCCTTGCGCAGGCGCAGCAGGCCGCGCTCGGGCTTCAGGCTGAAATCCAGATCGTCGTATTTCGGACCGCCGACAGCGCCCAGCAGAACCGCGTCGACCTCTTGCGCCTTGGCCATCGTCTCATCGGACAGAGGCTTGCCGTGGGCGTCATAGGCGGCACCGCCGACCAGATCCTCGCTCACGTCAAATTGAAGACCGCGATTGGCGCCGAACCAATCGATGATTCTGCGCACTTCGGCCATGACTTCCGGGCCAATTCCGTCTCCGGGCAGGATAAGGAGCGAAGGGTTGGACATGAAGGGTCTCCTTGCGTTTTGTTGCACAGGGCCTAGCGTCTGCGTTGCATCGGGTCAATGAGACGAACCTGCCAAAACAGAAGGAAAACACATGCTGACTCCTGGAAATCCGGTTCCTGCGCTGAAAATCGAAACTGTTGCCCATGGCAGCTTCGATCTTGACGCGGACAAGGGCGAAAACGGGACGCTGGTGATTCAATATCGCGGGCTGCATTGCCCGATCTGCATCAAGCAGATGGCCGAGGTCGAAGCGGCGCTGGATGACTTCGCGGCGCTGGGCGTCGAGGTTATCATGATCACCACCGATACAGCCGAGCGCGCAGCGGAAGCCGCCGAAAAAGCCGGAGCGTCGCGCCTGCGTGTGGGCCACAGCCTTCCCCTGTCCGCTGCGCGGGATGATTGGGGTCTTAACATCTCGACCAAGCGCGAAGGCAGCGCCGAACCGGATCTGTTCGCAGAGCCGGGGCATTTCTACATCACACCCGACCGCACGCTGTACTATGCGTGGCAACAGACCACGCCTTTCGGTCGCCCGTCCATGTCGGATATTGCGGGTGGTTTGAAATTCACATTGGGCAACAACTATCCCGCGCGTGGAACTTATACCGGTCCGCTTTGACCCTCAAAGAGCGGCTTTGAGCCCTTCTGCCAACAAATCCCAGACCCTGCGGATGCGCGGGGTCTGGCGCATGGCCTGAGGTGCGGCCAGCCACACGGGTAGAATCGGGATGTCTACATCCAGCGGCAGGATTTCCACGTCGGGGTCGGCTTGGGCAACCTGTACCTGGCTGAAGCCTATGCCACAGCCCGCCCGGATCAGTTCCCAATAGGCGCTTTGCAGGTCACAGCGGGTGGCAAAACTGTCGCGGCTGGCTGGCCATCCCTTTTCACGCATGGCTTTGATGATCTCCTGGTTCGCGTCAAACCCCACCAGATCATGCGTAAACAGTTCTTCGGGTGTCTTGGGGCGCCCCTTCCGGTCCAGATAGGACTTTGCCGCACAAAAGCACAGCGGCACATCCCCGAGATAGCGGGAAATGAGATCCACCTGCGCAGGACGATACATCCGCACGGCGATATCCGCCTCGCGATAAAGCAGATTCTCGGTGGTGTCAGTGGCCACCAGTTCAAGCTGGATCGTGGGCTCCTGCTTGCGGATGGACGCCAGTATCGGTGGCAGCAGGTGATGCGAGGCAAAGACGGATGCGGTGATGCGCACCGAACCTTCAAGCTGTTGCGATTGCCCAGCAGCGGCAAGACTGAACGCGGTCATGGCGCTGTGCATCTGCTGGGCCATCGGCAAAAGCTGTGAACCCGCTTCGCTGAGCTTCAGACCACGCGCGTGGCGATCGAAAAGAGAGACACCCAGCTCGTCCTCGAGGTTTTGGACCTGCCGCCCTAAAGTGGGTTGGCTGCGATTTAGATGCCGTGCGGCGGCGGACAGCGATCCCGTCTCGGCCACGGCCAGAAAGCATTGGATCAGAGACCAATCTGCATGTGTCAGAGCTTTGTCCATTCAGAAATGAATACACGTTCTGCGAATTGCGGCAATTCCTTGCGCGAAGTGAATGGCTAGATTGATCTCAGTCAGGAGGCAAACATGGCACAATCTGCACTGGTACTGGGCGCAACAGGTCGTTTTGGACGCAACGCAGCCCTGGCGTTCAGGCGCGCGGGCTGGGACGTGACAGAATTTGACCGCAGGTCTGATTCGCTGTCACAGGCGGCGCGCGGCGTGGACGTCATCGTGAACGGATGGAACCCGCCCTATCCCGATTGGGCACGCGATGTGCCGGTGCTGACCAAACGAGTGATAGATGCGGCCTCAGATACGGGGGCGACCGTGATCGTGCCGGGCAATGTCTACGTATTTGGTGAAAATACGCCGGGTCCATGGTTGGGCGGGACTCCGCATCAGGCCACCAACCCTCTGGGCCGGGTTCGGATCGAGATGGAAGAGGCCTATCGCGCGTCAACCGTGCACACCATCCTTTTGCGCGCCGGGGATTTCATCGACACCAATGCATCCGGAAACTGGTTCGATCAGGTCATGATCAAACGTCTTTCGCGCGGTCAGTTCGTTTACCCCGGTGATCCGGACGCACCGCACGCTTGGGCCTTTCTGCCTGATCTGGCCCGCGCCGCCGTCGCGCTGGCAGAGATGCGGCAAGACCTTCCGCGTTTTTGCGATGTTCCCTTTGAAGGGTATACTTTGACCGGGACGCAGATTGCTCAATCCCTTTCACAAGTCACCGGCCGGCCGGTTGCAGTGCGGCGCATGAAATGGTGGCCACTGCAATTGGCCCGCCCGTTCTGGCGCATGGCCCCTCATTTGATCGAGATGCGGTACCTCTGGCACGTGCCGCATCAATTGGATGGCGGCTATATGAAAGAATTGCTGGCCTCGTTTTCTAAAACGAAGCTAGAGGATGCCTTGCGTTCCGCCATTCCGTCCCAACGTGCCGCTTCGTCGCCAACAACCGGGAACAGGGGCGAGGTTCTAGGGTAGGGTTATGTCAACCCAGACCAGTCGATGCCTGCTGGCGCGTCGGGCACTGTCGTACAGCGTGTCACCTTCCACGGGCCAGACAATGCCGGTTTCCAAGATCTGCAGATCACTGGACGGCAACACATAGTCAACGCGCATTTCCCCGGTGGCTTTCCATTCGACCGTTGCTGATGACCCCGATGGATCCTTTGGTATCGGGTCCTGCACCTTGGGATCGGTCAAAAGCGCGCGAATGGCCTGTTTGTGGCCTTCTCCGCGGCTCGGGTCGAGATTGGCGTCCGCGGCTATCACGAAGGGGCCTTGAGGAACTGGCCCCAGACCGCCATTCAGAAAAACCGACCACAGGCGAATCTCATCCCTGTTGCGCAGACCGTTGCGATCCTCGGGTCCGTCAAAAACCGGTGGGGCAGCGTGAAAGGTCATCAGGCTGAATCGCCCCTGCGGGGTTTCGATCGGAAGCACCCAATGCACGGTCGAGGACAGGCGCTGAATGTCGTGCGCAGCTTGAGACGGGAAGGGGAGCCCATCCTTGCGTGGCAAAGCAGCCCCAGGCAGGTCTTTCCACCGCAGATCGGTGTAATCCTGAACGTCATCGGTCATGATTTCGAAACGGGACAACACCGCCACCCCTCCGTGGCCGGTGAACTTCCCCCAGCCCTGCGCGTCTCCGGGGCCTTGCGTTTTGCCATCACCGTCCAGATCCAGCGGCGTTTCCAGCCCAGCATTTGGTTGGGCGGAAAAGTGATAGGGGAAATCCAGGCCTGCCTCGCGCAGTTTCTCGGACAGGGCGCTCAGGGCTGCGCCTTCGAGATCCCAGTCGATGCCTTGCAGGGCAATGACATCAGGTCGCGCAGCGGCAATGACCTCGACAACGGCTTCAACCTGCGCATCATCCCGCTGGATGTCGCGCAGCAGCAGGCCGGGGCCGTTTCTGCTGAGTTCAGTGTTGTAGGTGGAGATGCGATAAACCTCTGCCTGCACCGATAAAGGCAGCAGCAGCAGAACAAGGGCACGGATCATGCGGCTTGCGTTGTCTCGCTTGTCGAATAGGCACGGCGCTTTTCCACGATCAGACCCGCGATGCGAAGCGTCGCCATGCCGCGCATGATCATGCTGGCGGGCAGGAAGGCCCAGGCGCACATTGTCCAGATCAACGTTTGCGGATTGCTCAGCGAGATCGGGGCGACGACGCTGCTCATGAGCTTGATTACAGCCGGAATGAGGAAGGGAAGCAGAACGCCAATGCAGATATTCAGGCGGCCATCGCGTTGCAGACGGGTAACGACATCGCCGCCCTTGGTCGGATCAAACAACGGTAGATTGGTCCACACGTTGAAGGCGCCATTGCCCGTGGGCCAGCCACGCACTTTGACCGCATAGGCAAAGCTGGCGACGGTGACCAAGGCGGCCACATAGGCCACACTGGCTGCGATCCGAACCAATTCGATCAACGGCTGGCCCGCATCCAAGGGCAGCATCAGCACGATCAACCGAACCGGGGAATAGGGAAAGTCCGCGACATTCGCGACGGCCAGACCCGCGGTGTAGGCGAACGCGGTCAGCTCAGTCGGCTCATAGGCGTTTTTGCAAACCAGGGTCAGAAAGGTGACCATCGACATCAGCCCGACAAACCGCAGACGGTTCACCGGCGGCGCATCGCGAAATTCAATAAAGCTGGGAAAGGCGGAATTGTACTCGGCGAATGTCAGGATGAACGCGAGAATCGCGAGGAAGACCAGAATCTCGGTCCCGTTCGTCGATGATACAGGCAGGTACAACGCGGGTGTCAGCACCATCAGTGCCACAAGTATTCCGCGTATCGCCGCCCCTGTTGTGCGCGCAATCACTATCCGAACCCTTTTTCAAACCGGATAAGTCGATCTTCGCCGACTTACATTCCAACTTGTGCCCATCGTCTCGAGTTTTTGACGGATGCCTCTTTAGCGCCAACATGGACGATAAGCGGCATTTCGCTCAAGACAGGGTGCAGAAAACACGTGATTTCGGGCAAAATGATGGCGCAACTGGTGCGGGATTGCATCATTTTCGACGCAAATCCGACGTGTATCTCAATGTGAGACCAAGATGTTGTGGTTCTGGTAAAATCAACCCCAAGAATGAGAACGGGGCCGCCTTGGCGACCCCGTTAGGTTGAGTATCCAAAGAATCGGCTCGGGCCTTACACCCAGGGGCGGGCCTGACTTGCGTGATCCTCGAATTTGTCGATGTGGTGGTCTTTTTCCATGGTCAGACCGATATCGTCCAGACCGTTCAGCAGGCAGTGCTTGCGGTGCGGATCGATGTCGAATTCGATCACGACCCCATCCGAAGTGGTGATCTGCTGATCTTCCAGGTGCACGGTCATGCGGGCGTTCTCACCCTTATGTGCGTCTTCCATCAGGATCGCGTGGTGTTCTTCTTCGACCACGATCGGCAGGATGCCGTTCTTGAAGCAGTTGTTGAAAAAGATGTCGGCAAAGCTGGTCGAGATCACGACCTTGATGCCGAAATCCTTGATCGCCCAGGGTGCGTGTTCGCGCGACGAGCCGCAGCCGAAATTGTCGCCGGCGACCAGAATTTCGGCCTCGCGATAGGCGGGCTTGTTCAGGACGAACTCTTGGTTCTCGCGCCCGTCATCATGATAGCGCATTTCATCAAACAGCACGACGCCAAGGCCGGACCGTTTGATGGTTTTCAGATGCACTTTGGGAATGATCATATCGGTGTCGATATTGATCAGTGGCATCGGGGCGGCCACCCCGTGGACTTTTTCAAACTTTTCCATGTCTGCACTCCTGCAGGAGAGGGCCGCGCCCGTATCCCGCGATTAAGCTTCTTTCGCTTCTGTTGTTTCGTCCTTGGGTGCGTTCTTGACGAAGAACGCCATGAACACCAATCCGAACCCGTTGAACAGCATCTCGATGCCCAGCAGGATACCCAGAAGGCTCAGCAAAGCGGCGGGTTCGCTGCTTGCATAAGACCAGATGATACCTGCGAGGATGATCGACAAGATGCCCGAGATCATCGTGGGCCAGAAAAACTGTGTTCCTTTCATCTGGAACGACAGAATGACCCGCGCGATGCCGCCTGCCATGAACAGGATCAGCATCACGGTTGCCAGCGTCAGTGTTCCCTGTAGCGGGTGATCCAGAAAGGACCAGCCCAGGAACAGCATGACCGCACCCATGATGAGTGACAGAATCTTGTTGCCTGTGCCTTCGACGGTGAAACCGCCGACCACCTGCATCGCGCCCGCAATCAGCAGCAGCGCACCGGTTACGACCGTTACGGCAAGCGAAGCCGCAATCGCATTGCCCAGCGCAAAGACGCCGAACGCAATTGATAGAAGCCCCAGCAGGAGCCATTTGACCCAGTCACTCATTTGTTCAATCCCTCAAATATCTAGATATGAGGGCACCTTACATCAATTCACGGACGTCTGTCAGCCGTCCCGTGATTGCCGCTGCGGCAGCCATTGCCGGGCTCAGCAGATGTGTGCGCCCGCCCCGGCCCTGACGGCCTTCGAAGTTGCGGTTCGAGGTCGCGGCACAGCGTTCGCCCGGTTGCAACTGGTCGGGGTTCATCGCCAGGCACATCGAACAGCCTGCCAGACGCCATTCGAACCCGGCCTCTTTGAAGATGTCGGCCAGGCCTTCTTCTTCGGCCTGGGCGCGGACCAGCCCCGAACCAGGCACGACCATGGCGCGCATCCCGTCCTTGATCTTCTTGCCTTTCAGGATTTCGGCCGCGGCACGCAGGTCTTCAATACGTCCGTTGGTGCAGGACCCGATAAAGACGGTGTCAATCTCGACATCGCTCAGCTTCTGACCGGCTTTCAGACCCATATACTCGATTGACCGGCGGGCCGCCTCGACCTTGCCGCCTTCGAAATCCTCGGGGTGCGGCACGGTTGCAGTGATCGGCAGAACATCCTCGGGGCTGGTGCCCCAGGTGACGACAGGCGCGATGTCTTCGCCACGAATCGTGACAACCTTGTCGAAATGCGCGCCTTCGTCGGTGTAGAGTGTTTTCCACCAATTCATCGCGGCTTCCCACTGCGCACCTTTCGGCGCATGCGGACGGCCTTTGACATATTCGAACGTGGTTTCATCCGGTGCGATCAGCCCTGCGCGTGCGCCGCCTTCGATGGCCATGTTGCAGACGGTCATGCGGCCTTCCATCGACAGGTTGCGGATGGCTTCACCGCAATACTCGATGACATAGCCGGTGCCGCCGGCGGTGCCGGTTTCGCCGATCACGGCCAGGGTGATGTCCTTGGCGGTCACGCCCGGCTGCAATTTGCCGGTGATTTCCACCTTCATGTTCTTGGATTTCTTCTGGATCAGGGTCTGCGTGGCCAGAACGTGTTCGACCTCGGACGTACCGATGCCATGGGCCAATGCGCCGAATGCGCCATGGGTGGCGGTATGGCTGTCGCCGCAGACGACGGTCATGCCCGGCAGGGTCCAGCCTTGTTCGGGGCCGACGATGTGCACGATGCCCTGACGTACGTCATTCACCGGGTAGTAGTGAATGCCGAAATCCCGGGCGTTCTTGTCCAGCGCTTCGACCTGAATGCGCGATTCCGGGTTTTCAATACCGTTCACCCGGTCCGGTGTGGTCGGAACGTTGTGGTCCGGCACGGCAATGGTCTTTTCTGGCGCGCGCACCTTGCGGCCAGCCATGCGCAGGCCTTCGAACGCCTGCGGGCTGGTGACCTCGTGGACCAGATGGCGGTCGATATACAGCAGGCAGGTGCCATCATCGGCTTCGTGCGCGACATGGGCATCCCAGATCTTGTCATAGAGTGTTTTGGGGGACATGTGTCCTCTCCCGTATGTAATGAGAAATAGCTGGCGAGTTGGCTCAGGCGACGGGTAGGCGCGCCAGGACCGTGCGGGCAGCCCCAAAGAACCGTTCGCGCAGACGCGCGCGGTCTTCCAGATTCTGTTCTTGGGCCACATTGAGTCTCATGCGGTTCAGATATACCGCGCCTTTGCTGCAATCAAGGTTCAAAACCGGTGTCAGACTTGCATCGCCTAGCATTGCTGTCCAAGCTGCCGTGCAGGAGGCGCGTATGAACCAAGACCTGATCCCCAGCTCGCTGACAGACCTTTACAACAACATGGTCGCGGGGTTCTCTTCCGAGCTTCAAGAACTGGTCGAGTTGGTGGTTACGCCGGGCTGGCGGCAGTATCAGTTGGTCATCATCCTTTTCCTTTGGGCGCTGGCTTTCCTTCTGAAAGTCTTGACACAGCCACGATGGGATGCCTGGACGCGTGCCCGCACCGGATGGCCGAAATGGCGGCTTCGCACCATGGTACAGCTGATGCAGCGACTGACGCTGGTCTATTTCGTGCTGCTGTCCTGGCTCTTGTATCAGGTTATGCAGCATGTCACCTGGCCGTCGCGCAGTTATCTCATTGGGATCATTGCAACCCTGGCAACTGCGTGGCTGGCGATTGCACTGGTCGCGAGGCTTGTCCGCAACCGGACGCTGCGACGGATATTCAAGTGGGCAATGTGGGTCTATGCAACGCTTGTTGCGTTGAATCTGACGGATGACGTGGCCGAATTCCTTGATGGGGTCGCGATTTCCGTCGGTGACCTGCATATTTCGGTGCTGGGCATTCTCAAGGCCATCCTGCTGATCGGAGTCCTGTTGACGCTGGCCCGCATCGGCACCCGCGCGGCCGAGCGTGGATTGCAGAGCAATGACGACATCACTCCGTCCATGCAGGTGTTGTTGGCCAAGGGAATTCAGGTGCTGCTGTATGGCGCGGTCTTTCTGGCTGCGATCCGCACGCTGGGCTTCGATCTGACCGGCATTGCGCTGTTGTCGGGCGCGATCGGCGTGGGCATCGGGTTCGGCCTGCAAAAAGTGGTTTCGAACCTCATATCGGGGATCATTATCCTGATGGATCGGTCGATCAAGCCAGGCGATGTGATCTCGCTGGGCGATACGTTCGGTTGGATCAATGCGCTGGGCGCACGCTATGTCTCGGTTGTCACGCGGGACGGGCGGGAATACCTGATCCCGAACGAGGACCTGATTACCAACCAGGTGGTGAACTGGTCGCATTCCGACAAATTCGTGCGGTTGGATCTGGATTTCGGCACCAGCTATGAGGATGACCCCCACAAAGTGCGCGCAACGGCGATCCGGGCTGTGAAGGCGGTGACCCGCGTGCTGAGTGGCGGAAAACATGAACCGGTTTGCCATATCACCGGTTTTGGCGACAGCAGCGTGGATTACGTGCTGCGGTTCTGGATCAGCGATCCGACCAAGGGGCTGACCAACATTCGGGGCAATGTTTACCTCGCCCTCTGGGACGCCTTCAAGGCCGAGGGGATATCGATTCCCTTCCCTCAGCGCGAGGTTCGGTTGCTGTCGGACGGCGCAGACTCGCAACAGATCGCCAAAGAGTGAGCGCCTGTGCGGCCCCTAAAGCGCCCGTTCATTGAAATGTTGCATTCCCCTTGTTACCTTATTAGTACCCCGGCGCCGGGGTTTCACGGCGCGCAGCAAAGGAGGACTATGTCCTGTCACTACATACACAGGCGGGTTTGCCCGCCGAAGACGGGGCCGGTGTAATGGCCCACTCTCAGTCAATCAGCGACAAGCTGCTTGAGCGTATCCTTTCCTCACTTTCCGATGACAAGGCCGAAGACGTCGTGCAGATCAACCTGCAAGGCAAGTCGTCTGTCGCGGATCACATGGTCATTGCTTCGGGTCGGTCGACCCGTCAGGTCTCGGCCATGGCGGAAAAGCTGACGGATCGCATCAAGCAGGAATTCGGTTTCACCTCGAAGGTCGAAGGCAAGGATGCCGGCGATTGGGTGCTGATCGATACGGGCGACGTGATCGTCCATATCTTCCGCCCCGAAGTGCGCGAATTCTACCAGCTGGAAAAGATGTGGCTGCCTCAGGGCGGCAGCGCCTCGGCGAACTGAGGCGCCATCCCGGCCCGTATTGAGGGGCCGGAGGCGAGAGAGATATGCGTATCAGCATAGTTGCGGTCGGGCGATTGCGCGCCGGACCGGAGAAGTCCCTGCTTGATGATTACCTGACCCGCTTTGATCGGACCGGCCGTGGCCTGGGCCTTGGTCCCGCGCGGGTGATCGAGGTTGATGACAAGAAAAACGCAGGCATGGGGGCCGAAGCCGCGTTGCTGCGCAAGGCGCTGCCCAAGGGCGCGGTGATCTGTACGCTGGACGAACGCGGGCGCGTGATGTCTTCGCCCGATTTTGCCAAGAAACTGGGTAGTTGGCGCGATGCGGGGCGGCAGGATCTGGCGCTGATCATCGGCGGAGCGGACGGAATAGACCCTGCTTTGCGGGCCGAAGCCGACTTTTCCCTCTCGTTCGGGTCGATGGTCTGGCCTCATATGCTGGTCCGTGTGATGCTGGCTGAGCAACTGTATCGGGCCGCGACCATTCTGTCAGGTGGCCCCTATCACCGGGTCTGACATGGCGCAGCTTCTGATCGTTTACCATTCGCGCACAGGTGGTGCCCGGCAGATGGCCGAAGCGGCGGCTGAATCGGCACGGGCAGAGACCGAGGTTGAGCTTGTGCCTGCGGATCAGGCGGGGCCGGAGGATGTGCTGGCCGCCGACGGCTACATCTTCTGCGCGCCAGAGAATCTGGCGGCGATCTCTGGCTTGATGAAGGAATTCTTCGACCGCTGCTATTACCCGGTTCTTGGACAGATCGAAGGTCGCCCATATGCGCAGATGATTTGCGCCGGGTCGGACGGAGAGAATGCAGCCCGCCAGATCGCACGGATCGCCACTGGCTGGCGGTTGAAAGAGGTCCAGTCGCCGCTGATTGTCTGCACGCACGCGCAAACGCCCGAGGCCATTCTGGCCCGAAAAACCATTCCGGAAGATCAGCTGGATCGGTGTCGTGAGATCGGCGCCGCGTTGGGTGCGGGCCTGACCATGGGGATTTTCTGAAGGTCAGTTCAGTTCGACCAACGTCGTGTCTTCGTTCCAGCCATCCACATTGCACCGGGCCTGAATCTGCACCTGTGAAACGTTTTCCGGAATCACCACGCCACCAAGCGAGCGGGTAAAAGGTTGTTCTGTCTCATGCGGGTGGTGCAGCACACGCATTCCCAGTTCATTCCCGTCCATGTCCAGAACGCGCCAGCCGTCGGCGTAATGATCCCAGCCTGTATCGGGATGCCGGATTGTCACGTCGAACCGCCACGTGTCACCGGTGGCACTGGCGCGGACCTGCTCGACTGTCGGCGGGTCGGCAAGGGCAGGGGCAGCCAGAAGGGCACTGAGAATCACATATCGCATGGATCGAACGTACGGTGTAACGCGGCGCATGGGGATCACGTCTCTGTGTTTGAGGTTTGGGCCATGAGGATCGCGCGGGAATGCGATGCAAACTCGCGGCGATACAGGACACCGAATGTGATCATCGTGCCCAACACCAATGCCATCGGTCCAAGAAACCACGCCAGCGAAGCAAGGGCGAAATAGGTGGCGCGAAGACCGCGGTTGAAGCTTCGGGCGGCGGTCACGCAGATCTCGGCCGCCTGACCGGCCCGAGGATAGGCGTTTGGGTCTTCAGGATCGTTTGGAACCGAGGCCATCAAAACGGCGCAATACCCAAAAAGGCGATGTGCCCAGACGTATTTCAAAAAAGCATTGGCCAGCAGCAGGACAACCACAAGTATCTTGATTTCCCAGACCATCGCCGGTGCGCTGCCGATGGCAAGATCCGTCGCCACCCCGGCCAATCGTTCGGTATTGCCCAACAGGGCCAGACCACCCCCGATGGCAATCATCGTGGTCGAGGCGAAAAAGGTGCTGCCTTGCCGCATGGCAGCCACGACCTGCGCATCGAACATCCGTGGCTGACGCGTCACCATCTCGTGCATCCAGTCGCGGCGGTAGCCATCCATCACAAGGGCGACGGACGGCTTCTGTGGTGACGGGTGTTCGATCTTCCATCCGATCCACAGCCACGCACCCAGCAATATTGCAATGGCAGCATAATCCAGAGGGGAAAATAGGGCGGCACGTTCGATCCAGGTCATGGCGCGACAGTACGACCGGACATCGGAACTTGCCAGAGTGGTAAATTGGTAATATTATTTTACCAAAGGGAGGGATGCCATGGAAATGCCAAAGCCAAGCCCGGACGTACTGAGCCGGAAAAGCGCGATCGTTTCGCGGCTGTCGCGGGTTTTGCCGGATACGGCAATTATCCATGATCCGGCTGAAACCCGAGCCTATGAGTGCGATGCCCTGACGGCTTACAAATGCCCGCCGATGCTGGCCGTGCTGCCGTCGAGCACGCAGGAAGTCTCGGACGTTTTGCGCATCTGCCATGAAGAAGGCGTGCCTGTCGTGCCGCGCGGTGCGGGTACGTCGCTGGCCGGCGGGGCATTGCCAACGGCTGATTGCGTCATTCTGGGCGTCGCGCGGATGAATGAGGTGCTGGAGGTTGACTATGACAACCGTTTCATCAGGGTGCAGACGGGCCGCACCAATCTGAGCGTCACCGGCGCGGTCGAGGAGGAGGATTTCTTTTATGCGCCTGATCCTTCCTCGCAACTGGCATGCGCCATTGCCGGCAATATCGCGATGAATTCAGGTGGCGCGCATTGCCTGAAATATGGCGTGACAACGAACAACCTTATGGGCGTGACCATGGTGATGATGGATGGCAGTGTCGTCGAGATCGGCGGCGCGCATCTGGATGCGCCCGGTCTGGACCTTTTGGGCGTCATTTGCGGCTCGGAAGGTCAGTTGGGCGTGGTGACCGAAGCAACACTGCGCATTCTGCGCAAACCCGAAGGCGCGCGGCCGGTTCTGATGGGGTTCGACGACAACGAAGTCGCGGGTCAGTGTGTTTCTGACATTATCAAATCGGGCATTCTGCCGGTCGCGATCGAGTTCATGGACACGCTGTGCATTAAAGCCTGCGAAAACTTTGCGCACGCCGGCTATCCCGACTGCCATGCGCTGTTGATTGTCGAAGTGGAAGGGTCGGAAGCCGAAATTGACCATCAATTGTCGAAAATCATCGAGATCGCCAAACGCCACAACCCGGTCGAGCTGCGAGAAAGCCAGTCAGCCGAAGAAAGCGCAAAAATCTGGCTTGGTCGGAAATCCGCATTCGGCGCCATGGGGCAGTTGAACGACTACATGTGCCTTGACGGTACGATCCCGGTGTCGGCCCTGCCAACGGTGCTGCGCCGTATCGGCGAGTTGAGTGAAGAATTCGGTCTGCCTGTCGGGAACGTTTTTCACGCAGGGGATGGGAACATGCATCCGCTGATCCTTTTCGATGCCAACAAGCCGGGTGATCTGGAAAAATGCGAGGCATTCGGCGCCGAAATTCTGAAACTATGCGTGGACGAAGGCGGTTGTCTGACCGGTGAGCACGGCGTTGGCATCGAGAAGAGGGATCTCATGTCGCATCAATATGCGCCTGCCGATCTTGAAGCGCAGATGGCGGTCAAGGACGTTTTTGACCCCAAATGGCTGCTGAACCCTGCCAAGGTGTTTCCACTGAACGTTTCGGAAACCCGCCGCCACGCGCAGATTGCTGCCGAATAACAGGATCTAATAACGGATTTTGCCATGAAACCTGAATCAGAATCTGAACTGGCCGACATGGTGACCGGATTGAAAGAGCCTGTTTGCATCGTCGGTGGCGGCACGCGCGCGGTCACCGGTCCCGACGCGAATATCGAAACCGGGGCTCTGCGTGGCATTTCGCTTTACGAACCCGGAGCACTTACTCTTGTGGCCAAGGCCGGGACACCATTGGCAGAGATCCAGGCCGTGCTGGAGGCGGAAGGTCAGCAACTGGCGTTTGAGCCGATGGATCACCGCAGTTTGCTTGATACTCAAGGTGAACCAACGATCGGCGGTGTCGTCGCGGCCAATATCTCGGGCCCGCGGCGGATTCAGGTCGGTGCCTGCCGGGATTTCCTGCTGGGTGTGCGTTTCGTCGACGGGCGCGGGCAGGTGGTCAAGAATGGTGGGCGAGTTATGAAAAACGTCACCGGTTATGATCTCGTTAAATTGATGGGTGGGTCTTGGGGAACACTGGGAATTCTGACCGAAGTGTCGTTGAAGGTGCTGCCCAAGCCGGAAAGAGTGGCGACTTTGTCCGTCGCCGTTCGGGATGCCGGCAGCGCGGTGAAAATTCTTTCCGCTGCGTTGAAATCACCCTTTGAAGTGACTGGTGCCGCCTATGACCCGGCGGGTGGAAATGCCCTGCTTAGGGTTGAGGGATTTGCAGAGTCGGTGACGTACAGGATCGGTCGGTTGACCGCCTTACTGGCAGATTTTGGTGAGGTGACAGACGAGGGAGACGCCACAGCGCTTTGGACCGGGATCCGCGACGTTCACCCATTTCAGGGCAAGGACGGGGACGTCTGGCGGCTTTCGGTAAAACCGAGTGACGCGGCGGAGATTTCGGCGCGCGCCGAAGCGGATCAAACGCTGTTTGATTGGGGCGGTGGTCTTGTCTGGCTGCGGGTCCCGGCCGGCACGGATGTGCGTGGCCGGCTTGGTTCGTTTTCGGGTCATGCCACTTTGGTGCGATCCGACCACGACACGATCAGAAAACTGGGGCGATTTCATCCGGGACCCACATCAATATCGGCTCTGACAAAGGGCTTGCGTGCGAAATTTGATCCTCGCGGTTTGTTCAACCCGGGGCTGATTGGATAGGGCGATGCAGACAACATTCACGGATGAGCAATTGCAAGACCCGGCAATCCAGCGCTCGAACGAGATTCTGCGAAACTGCGTCCATTGCGGATTTTGCACGGCCACGTGTCCGACATATCAGGTGCTGGGAGACGAGCTCGACAGTCCGCGTGGGCGCATCTACCTGATCAAGGACATGCTGGAAAACGAGCGTGTGCCCGACGAAAAGACGGTCAAGCACATCGACCGCTGCCTGTCCTGTCTGGCCTGCATGACCACCTGCCCGTCAGGTGTGCATTATATGCATCTGGTCGATCACGCGCGCGAATATATCGAGGCCAACTACAAGCGCCCGCTGACGGATCGGGTGTTGCGCTGGGTTCTGGCGCAGATCCTGCCTTATCCGATGCGGTTCCGTTGGGCCCTGATCGGGGCCAGGCTGGGTCGTCCTTTCCGGTTCCTGATGCCAGATGCCCGGCTGCGCGCGATGTTGGAGATGGCGCCCAAGCATATCCCGTCTGTCAGCCGCAACGATGATCCGCAGAGTTTTGCGCCCGGCGGTGAACGAAAGATGCGAGTGGCGCTGATGACGGGCTGCGCACAAAAGGCACTGAACACCGATATCAATGACGCCACGATCCGCCTGCTGACACGGTTGGGGTGCGAGGTCGTGATCGTCGAAGGTGCCGGGTGTTGCGGAGCTTTGACCCATCACATGGGCAAGGTGCAAGACAGTCATATGGCGGCAACCGCCAATATCAGAGCCTGGAAACGGGAAATGGACGGTGATGGGTTGGATGCCATTGTCATCAATACCTCTGGCTGTGGCACCACCGTGAAAGATTATGGGCATATGTTTCGCAATGACCCGCTTGCCGAAGATGCGGCGCGTGTGTCTGCAATCGCCATGGATGTCAGTGAACTTCTGATCCAGCTGGACCTGCCGGCGGGGGAAAACCAAAACCTGACCGTCGCGTATCATGCGGCCTGTTCATTGCAGCATGGGCAGAAGATCAAATCCTATCCCAAAGATTTGCTGAAACACGCGGGTTTCACGGTTGTCGAACCCGCCGACAGTCATTTGTGCTGCGGCAGCGCGGGAACGTACAACCTGATGCAGCCGGAAATATCAGGCCAGTTGAAACAGCGAAAAGTCAGAACACTTGAGGCGAAAAAGCCTGATATCATTGCCGCCGGCAATATCGGGTGCATGATGCAGATCGGTTCTGGTACGCAACTGCCGATCGTTCATACAGTAGAGTTGCTGGACTGGGCGACCGGCGGGCCAAAGCCACCGGCCTTGCAGAGAACAGGGAACCCGGTTCCCGTCTTGCGGTGAATCATGCTGATGCCAGCGCGCATCATTTCCCAGGGAAATACCTTTGGTGCATGACCGCCCTATTTTCGCCCAACGCGGCACGTAGGACAAAAGCTTCGAAGTGAGTCTCGGAGAACCGCGTGCGTAACTGGATCAAGGCGATCGTGCTCTGTGTCTTGCCATTGGCGGCCACGGCGCAGGACACTAGGCTGGAAAGCCTGGATACGTCGGATTCCGGGCGCGAGTGGATGGCTGTCGGGCGGTTGGATATCGCCGGCGCAGGGTTTTGCACCGGAACGCTGGTGTCGCCGACCCTTGTACTGACAGCGGCGCATTGCCTGTTCGACAAAAGATCAGGACAACGGATCAACCCTGCGGATATCGAGTTTCTGGCCGGGTGGCGTTTGGGACGTGCGTTGGCCTATCGGACCGCGCGCCAGGCTGTGATCCATCCGGACTACCAATATGGCGTCGATTCTACGGCCGACCGGGTAAGCGCGGACGTGGCATTGATCGAGCTGTGGCAGCCGATCCGCAATACAGCCGTCATTCCATTTGAGTCGGGCGATCAGCCCAAACGTGGCGCTGAAGTGGGCGTTGTGTCTTATGCGCATGACCGATCAGAAGCTCCGTCGCTGCAACAGGTCTGCTCGGTCATGAACCGGCAGGCCGGGGTTATGGTCATGTCCTGCGATGTTGATTTCGGGTCTTCGGGGGCACCCGTTTTTTCTTTCACGGGCGCGCGTCCTCAGATCGTATCGGTGGTTGCGGCCAAGGCCAGTATGGACGGCCAGAGTGTCGCAATTGGAACCGCGGTTGAGCATTCGCTGCAATTGCTGCGTGACGAACTTTCTGCGGGGCGGGGATTTGGGCTTTCCTCGTCCGGATCGGGAACGAACAAGAACATAGGCGCAAGGTTCATTCGACCATGATGAGAGTCTTCTGGAGCCTGTTATTGGGCCTGAGCGTCTTGGCAACATCGCCGCAAGCGCAATCCAACAAGCGCAAGCTGACCGACCGGGATGACCTTTATGGTTGGGAGGCTATCGGTCGGCTGGATGTCCGCGATGCCTCGTATTGCACCGGCACGTTGATCGCGCAGGACATGGTGCTGACCGCAGCCCATTGTGCGGTGGATCGTCGTACCGGGAAGACTTATGTGCCCGAAGATATCACGTTTCGTGCAGGCCTTAGCAACGGCAACGCCTTGGCCGAGCGTCAAGTCACGCAAATCGCCCTTCATCCCAGCTATGGGGCGCAGAACCCGCTGTCGCACGAAGGTGTCCAGTTGGACGTGGCCCTGATGCGGCTGAACGAGCCTATCCCGTATTCGGTCGCCGACCCTTTTGCGCTGCACAGCGGCCGTGTTCCGGGCAACGAGATCAGCATTGCCTCGTATGGGCGCGGACGGTCCGAGGCGATCACCCGAGAGCGTTCGTGCCGTATCATCGACCGCAGGCAGGGTCTGATCACCTTTGATTGCGACATTACTTTCGGGTCTTCCGGGTCTGCAATTCTGGCGAAAAACGGTGCGCGCTGGCAGATCCTGTCCGTGGTATCGGCAGTAGGGACGAACGGCCGCAGAAAGGTGGGGTTTGGCATGGAGCTTGACGGGATCGTCGCCGAGCTCAAGGCCATCATGCGGCGCGATGCACCTCAGCCCAAAGCGTCGATCCGCCGATTGCAGGTCGGGTCCGGTAAGTCAGGATCTGGTGCGAAATTCATCAGTTCTGGCGGGGGTTGAACTCGGCGAAATCGCTACCCATGTGATGTGTATCGGACCGCCACAACGGGGTCCGGTACCTGAAATCGCCCGTCCAGTCGGAGGGCACTTATCGCAAATCGCTCAAGAATGAGGATATGACACATGCGTACGTTTGATTTTGCACCGCTGCACCGCGCCACCATTGGCTTTGACCAGATCGCCGACATGATGGATCGCGTTCTGACCAACGATGGGGCCCAGCCCAGCTATCCACCCTACAACATCGAAAAAACCGATGTCGACACCTACCGGATTTCGGTGGCCGTTGCCGGTTTTTCGGAAAACGACCTGACCGTGGAAGTGAAAGAGAATTCGCTTGTCGTGGCAGGTAAAAAAGCCGCCGAAGACAAAGAGCGCACCTATTTGCACCGTGGCATCGCCACCCGCGCGTTCGAGCGTCGGTTTGCACTGGCGGATCATGTCCGCGTCACCGGTGCGAGCCATGAAAACGGCATGCTGAACATCGAACTGAAGCGCGAGGTTCCAGAGGCCCTGAAACCGCGCCGGATCGAGATCACCTCGGCCAAAGCCATCGAGAAGGATGTGGTGGACGCCAAAGCCGTGAACTGAGGCTTCTGAATATCCCGCGGCAGTTCACTCCTCCCGGACTGCCGCAACACACGCCCCGCGTTCCTCCAGACGCGGGGCGTTGTGTTTTGGGCGTGTGCGAAAACTGGTTCCCAGCAAATTATCCGCCTGATAGTCTTGGGTATTATGGAAAGCCGACCAAAACGTCGACTAGCAGCTATCCTGGCAGCCGACATCGCCGGCTACTCAAGATTGGTTGGTCTGGACGAAGAAGGTACCATCGCAAGGCTTCGCCTGATCCGCAGCGACGTCATAGAGCCGGCGATCGCCCGGCATTCAGGGCGCATCGCGAACACTGCGGGAGACAGCTTTGTGATCGAATTTCGCAGCGCCGTCGATGCGGTTCACGCTGCCGTGGAAATTCAGGCCGACCTTGCAAAGAGAAATGCGGGTACCGATCAAGATAGCGTCATCACGTTTCGGATCGGCCTGAATGTCGGCGATGTGGTTTCGAACGGGGATGACATCCTTGGCGACGGGGTGAACGTTGCCGCGCGGCTCGAAGCACTGTCAGATCCCGGTGGTATCATTGTTTCACAATCCATCGTCGATTATGCGCGCAACAAAGTGCCCTATAGTTTTGCCCCGATCGGGCCACAGAACGTCAAGAACATCGCAGACCCAGTTCAGGCCTTTCGCGTAGAAGCGGAAATTTTGCCTTCACCGCGAAAAAGCCGCACACTGAGGAAATCCCGCTGGCTGCCGCTGGCGGCTCTGCTCGTGATGTTGGCGGCTGTTGGGCTTTTTCTGACGAAACCGTGGAAGGCTGGCCAATTGCGCGCATCAGAGGCGCAGATGGTTTACCCTTTGCCGGACCTGCCTTCCATCGCTGTGTTGCCGATTGCGAATTACACCGATGACCCATCCAAGGAGATGCTGATCAACGGTATCTCTGAGGATTTGATCACGGACCTGTCCCGAATATCCGGATTGTTCGTCATCGCCGGTAATTCATCCTTCGCATACCGCGACAGAAACATAGATATCGCACGTTTCGCTGAAGAACTTGGGGTTCGCTACGTCGTTGACGGCAGCGTGCGACGTGCGGATGAAGACTTCCGGATCAACATTCGCCTGACCGACACATTGAGCGGGCGATTGATCTGGGCGGACAGGTTTGATGGCGCGATTGATGACATCTTTGAAGTGCAGAAAACCATTGTTCTCGCAATTGCTCAGGAGCTGGATCTTCCACTCGACCCTCAAAGCCGGCAAGCCATCGAAAGCGTGGAAACCCAGACCATTGCAGCACGCGAAGCCTTCCAACGCGGGTGGGAGTTGTATTCGCAGTTCAACGAACAGGACAACCTTGCGGCAATTCCCCATTTTGAAAAGGCCGTGGAACTGGACCCGGATTATGGGCGTGCCTGGGCGACGCTTGCTCTGGCGCATTTGCGACCGCACATCTTTCATCATTGGAATGGGTTTGCAGAGTCAGGCGCGCAAATGCATATCGGCCTGTTTTACAGATATTACCGGGATGTGATGGAGCAGGATACCGCCCTGGTGCACGTTATCCGGGCTATTGTCAGTCTCAACCTTCCGGATTGGGACAGTAACCTACGGGTAGGTCGGGGGACGGAAGAAGCCAGACGAGAAGCAGCGAAAGCCATCGCGCTGCAACCCAGCGACCCCGAGGCGCATCTTACGATGGGATGGGCGCTGATTGCAGCTGGTGAGCCCGAGGAAGGATTGGCCTTTGTACAGGCTGCGACCCGGCTGGATCCCAATTATCCCAGCCACTACGCGCTGTTTGAAGCGGCGGCTCTTTACGCATTGAATGACCTGACGGGCGCGGCAGATGTGATCGAGAAAGAGTTGAACAGAAATCCGCAGGCAACCGAGCTGATGCCATTTGCAGCCTCGGTTCTGGCCCTGAATGGAGATCGCCGTGCGGGCAGGGCCATCATCGACCGATGGCAAAAGGGCAAGCATGCCGGTGTCATACAGGACGCTGTTCAGAATTACTTTTTCATCATTCGCTGGGTCGGTGAGAACCAGCATTTGAACGCCCGGCTGAACGACGGGCTGCGTCTGGCGGCGTTGCCTCCGGAAAAAACCATAGCAAGTCTGAGGGCGGACCTGTCACGGGGGGATGCCAAAGATCAGCGGACGGCAGCCCAATCGCTGGCCCTGTTTGGTCCCGAGGCAGAGCCAGCGGTGCCGGAATTGATCGCGCTTCTTGAAAGCCCGTCGGTGTTTGTCCGCAAAGAGGCAGCCATTGCATTGGGGAAAATAGGTGGCGCGGCGTCCTCTGCATTGCCCGCGCTGGAAGCCATGGTGGACGGTTCGTTACAGGGAAAGTTCGCGACCCGTGCAATCGAACAAATCCGCGACAAATCCGCAGAATAGCCGTGTCAGCGTCGATTGGGTCACCGCCATGAACAGTCAAAAGACGACGCGATTGCGTTTCCGGACGCGGGGTCTCTGCCCACCGCAATGGGACAGAGACCGTATTGGATCAGACCGACATGCAGACGTATTTCATTTCCAGATAGTCTTCCATGCCGTGATGGCTGCCTTCGCGGCCCAGACCGGATTGCTTGACGCCGCCGAACGGGCCCAGCTCGGTCGAGATGATGCCGGTGTTCACGCCGACGATACCGTATTCCAGCGCTTCGGCCACCTTGTAGACGCGGCTCAGGTCCTTGGCATAGAAATACGAGGCCAGACCAAAAATCGTGTCATTGGCCATGGCGATCACGTCGTCTTCGTCCTCGAATTTGAACAGCGGGGCCAGCGGGCCAAAGGTTTCGTCCTGCGCCACCAGCATGTCCTGCGTCACGCCGGTCACGATGGTTGGCTGGAAGAACGTGCCGCCCAGATCATGAGGCAGACCACCAGTCAGAACCGCGCCGCCCTTGTCGGTCACGTCCTTGATATGTTCCTCGACCTTGGCGACCGCGTCGGCGTTGATCAGCGGGCCGGTGGTGGTGCCTTCGGTCAAGCCGTCGCCGATCTTGAGTGCCTCTACTGCCGTTTTCAGTTTGGCCGCGAATGCGTCATAGATGCCGGCCTGCACATAGATACGGTTCGCGCAGACACAGGTCTGGCCATTGTTGCGGAACTTGCACAGCATCGCGCCTTCGACGGCGGCATCCAGATCGGCGTCGTCGAACACGATGAACGGTGCGTTGCCGCCCAGCTCCATCGAACATTTCATGACCTGATCGGCTGCCTGGCGCAGCAGGATGCGGCCCACTTCGGTCGATCCGGTAAAGGTCAGCTTGCGCACACCGGGGTTTTCGCAGAACTCCTTGCCGATCTCACTGGCCTGCGACGAGGGCACCACGTTGAACACGCCCGCAGGTACGCCGGCCTGTTCCGCCAGCAGCGCCAGTACCAGCGCCGACAGGGGCGTTTCGGTGGCCGGGCGCGCTACAAACGCGCAGCCGGCGGCCAAAGCCGGGCCTGCCTTGCGCGTGATCATCGCGTTGGGGAAGTTCCACGGCGTGATTGAGGCCGCAACGCCGATCGGCTGTTTCATCACCATGATCCGCTTGTCGCGCTGATGGCCGGGAATGGTCTCGCCATAGACGCGCTTGGCCTCTTCACCGAAGAACTCGATGAAAGACGCGCCATAGCCGATCTCGCCGATGGCTTCGGCCAGGGGTTTGCCCTGTTCAGCGGTCAGGATCCTGCCCAGATCCTCGGCGTTTTCCATCATCAGATCGAACCAGCGCCTCAGGATGGCTGCACGTTCCTTGCCGGTCAGTTTGGCCCATTCCTTCTGCGCGGCTTCGGCCTGTGCGATTGCTCCGGCGACCTGAGCGCGGCTGACGTCTGCCACTTCGGCGACCACATCGCCCCGAGCGGGGTTTGTGACTTTGAACGTGCCATTGTCACCGTCTACCCAGTGACCGCCGATATAGGCTTTGGTTACAAGCAATTCGGGGTTCTTCAGGATTGACTTCAGATCGGTCGTTGCGTCCAGCATGATAAGCCTCCGGCGTGAATTGGGTTGCGCGCACCCAATCAGGTGATGTCTCAATTGTCTATGGCCACTCTGGATGTGGGATCAATCCAGATTTGATCAAAAAAATACTTAACAAGTTAAATTAATCGAGTCACCCGAAATCTGCGCGTTTCATTGGCCGGTCTCGCCTTTCTTTTTGCCAAGGAGTTTGCCAAAGTCTGGGTGAATTTTGAGACCCAGGGGATGTAAATCAGTGTAACATTCCCTATCTTATTGGGTAATAGAAGAAAAAAGGGATAGAAGCGATGTCGAACCAGCAATTCGAAGCGTTGATAGAAGAGACTCAAGCCAAAGTGCGCGAAAGCCAGTCTCAGATCGAAGGGCTGACCTCGCGCATTGAAGCGGCCCGCGCCAAGATCGGCACTGCCGAGGCCGATATCGACATCGAAAACGCCACGCTCGAGGATGTGCACGCCCATACCGAGGTGATGAACGCCAATATCGCCGAGCTGATCATGGGGCTGGACGACGTCACCAGCGCGTTTTCCAAGGATTTTGACGAGATGCGCTCGAAAACCGGGTGGGAGTCGTTTGTCGGCATCTTCTCGAAAGGTAAATCCGAGTCGATGCGGCAGGAGCGGATGCGCACCGCCAATATCGATGACAAGCTGCAAGACCTGATCGCCAAATCCGACGTGATCGTCAAACTGCTGCAAGGGCAGTTGGCCGTGCTGGAGGAACAGCGCGTGAAGGTCGAGGACAACCTGACCGTCACGCTGGACGATCGCGAGGCGACTGTGGCGGAACTCGAGGCGCTGCGCGCCGAGATTCAGGGTATGGATCCGACGATCATCACGCTGGAAAACAAGATCAGCGTCGAACAGGACGCCGCCGCGCGTACCCAGTTGGAAACCGAACTGGCCGAGCTGAACAAGCAATACAACGCCAAGGTTCAGGAAGAACAAGTCAAGTTGGCCAAAAGCCAAACGCTGGAGCGTTACATCGAAAAGGGCAAGACCTGGGTCGATTCGCTGCAAAACCAGGCGGCGACGCAGATGGTGCTGATCAACAAACTGCAAACAGACACGCAGCAACGCGTGGTGCTGTATGATGCCCTGACCAAGTCGCTGAAAACCGCGCAGCAGCAGGACGTGGCCCACCGCATCAACGAGATCGGCGTGCAGACCGACCAAGAGGCTCAGACGGCAATGGCCGCCATCGGCACCGCGACCAACCAGAAAATGGCCGACATGCTTGAGGCGCACGAGGACCACATGGTCTTTGCCCGCGACGTGCTGGAGAAAAAGGCCAAGGCGGACGAACGCTTTGCCCGCCGGTTCGCATCGATTGTCGAGAAGCATGATAAGAATTTGTATGGGTCTTAATGCTGTTTGGTTTTGAGAACCCGCATCGACCGACTCGAATAAAGAGTCTCAAAGAACTTGACCCAAGCTTTAAGCCAAGATGGTTCAAGATTTGCTTTGGAGCAGTTCTGTCGTGTTTTCCCTTTGCCTTCTTGGCTGTGATTGGCAGTGAACTAGAGATGCATTGGCTTATGTTGCTGAGCATGCTGGGAATGATTTTTGCAGCGTCGACAACATTCTTAGTTTGTTTCGTCCCGTTCGTGCTTGCCTTCGTCGGGTACTGGTGGCCATGGTTAGGCTTAAAGTCTGTTCAACTAGACAGTTGGCTGCAACGCGATCTGGATTGGGGTGGAACGAAATGACTAACCCAACCCAAGACCATGTTGGCCTGACCGACACTTTCGCCTCGCGCCGCTATTTCCGCAAATTCGAGGTAATCACTGTCCACCTTCTGCGCGTGGCCGCGACGATGGAGGCTGAGGGCGCGATCAATAAGCAAGAGGTGCGCATCGTGTCGCGTTACCTCTCGGGGTTGCTCTACACCTTCCGCGCGCTCAGCATGAAATACCTTCTGGTCGGGCGCGATACCGGGCGGTTCTTTGGCAGCCTTGCCATGGACAAGCGCGACAGCGGGTTTCCGGTGGCGGCCGAGTTGCTGACCATGGCCAATGACGCGCAGCAGGCGCAGGTGCATCTGGCGAACATGCCCTCGGAAGAGGATCTGAAAACCGACATGGTGCGAACGATCATTGGTGAGCGGGATATCCCGACCAAGTTGCAATTCGCGCTGTCCCAAAGGCTCTATTACGAGGAATTGTTGAAAGGTCAGCTGTTCTGGGCCCGCAACGATCCGGAATGCCACTGGATCGGGAATGAGGGCGAGCGACGCAAGTTCCTGATCCATTGGGCGGTCTATGACAGCCAGATCAACCTGCCGGTGATCTATCTGATGCAGCTGGAGGATAGCGGCAAAACCGCCCTTCCCAAAGACCAACGCCGCTGGCCCGAGGTGCAGGCGCATCTGATGGCGCAATCCTTGGGCGGGCTGAAACTGGTGACCATAGCCAAGGGGTTCGATCAGGATTTCGACGACCTGCACCCCAAACATTTGCGCCGCATCCATGTGGGGCCGATGTATTCCTCGACCTATACCGAGCAATCCGGCCCCCTGCGGCAGGTGTTGGAGGACGCACAGGCGCCCGAAGGTCAGGATTGGGCGCTGGCCTGGACCACCGAGGAGTTGGAAAGCGAAGAGGTGATCGAAGAACGCGCCGGTTGGTTTTCCACCGTCGAACGCGAGGTCTTTGCACTGGACCCGTTCGGCGGGCAGGGGGCCGAGACCGGGGCCACGCGCACGCAACGCTCGATCATCCTGCCCCAGCGGCCATTTCAGGTTCTGGCCGAGCGCAACCCGCCAGGCTTTGCCGATGTGCGCAAGTTCGTCGTCAGCAAGACCGGACAGGTGCTGAGATATTGAATTTTTCGCCTCCGGCGGGAGTATTTTTGAAAAGATGAAGCAAGGGCGGTTATTGAGATGAGTTTGACGTCAGATCAGATGGAATTGCGCGAAGACGACATTCGCAAGCATTATCCCGCAGCGACCGCCCTGTTGAACGGGTTCGAGCACGCACCGCGGATTGCCAAACTCGTTGAGGCCGCCGTCGAACGGTCTCCGGGTGTGTCGACGGGGCGGCGGTTTCGGTCGACGACACCGGGTTTGGTGACACGGCGCACGGTGCGCGCGGATGGGGTGCATCTGGTTGAACGAATCGAGGCGTCGGATGATGGCGATACGCTGGTCTCACCCCCGCAGGCGACTGCGCAGCAGGCCATCCGGCGCGCGATTGCCATCGCTCTGGCCGTGGCCGAGGCCTATACGGAGCAGACGCCGTTGGCCGATCTGAAACGTGCCAATTTGGCCGGGGATCTACCTGCCGCGCGCAAGACTGAATTCTCGGAATTGCTGACCGCCGAGGCTTTGATCACGCTCCATACGTTCGGCAACGCGCTGGCCTATCTGATGTCTTCGCATCTGGGCGAAACCACCGTTGATCTCGGTGAGATCGAAGAGGTTCTGACCGACAATGGCCAGCTTGCCCTGCATGGCGCGCTGTGGGAGCTGGATCAGGTGCTGGCCAAACACGCCCCCGACGACGCCCATCTGATCGCGGCTACCAGCGCTTATGCCGAACAACTGATGGAAAAGGCCGCCCTGCGTGCAGGGTCCGCAGGCCATCTGGCCCCGTTCCAGAATGCTGCCTGGCATATCGAGGCGGATGACCTGACCATCCGGGGGTTTGAGCCGGCCTCAAAAGCCAAATCCACCACGCTCACCATGACGTTCAAGAAACCGAATGAGGTGGTCGGCAACCATATCGCCAAATATCAGGCCATGAAACTGGCGAAGATGGTGATGGCCTACGACTTCGACCGCCGCCTGAACCCGTTTGCCGAGCTGGGCGGGTTCATCTTTACCTTCATGGGCGACGGCAAGCCGGGTACCGGCAAAACCACCCTAATCCAGATGATGGCCGGGCTGATCCATGATTATTGCCAGAACGCTGGCTATCCGTTTCGCTATCAGAACCTGAGCACCGACAATATCGACAGCTATCAGGGCAAGTCCGGCCAGAACGCCAAGGCCTTCATCAACGCGATCATCGACCCCTCGGTCATCGGGTTCGGCACCATCGACGATATCGACCAGCTGGCGGGCAAGCGCGGCGACCGGCAATCGTCAGCCGGTCAGCTGGAAATCACTGCCGTGCTGATGGAGAGCTTTGCCGGCGCCAACACTGTCGTGCGCGGCAACTGCACCTTTGGCATGTTCTCGAACTACCCCGAGAATGTGGACGACGCCCTGCGCCAGCGGGCGGGCGCGCGGTTCCTGGTGGACGGGCCGCAAACGCGCGAGGATTACATCGACATCCTGCACCTGCTGATGGGCCGCAACCACGACATTCCGCTGGGCGAGCACGAAGCCTATGCCGCGCAGGAAATCAAAAAGGCCGTCGCCGCCAGCTTCGAAAGCCATTCCCGCCCGCATGAGGACGCCTTGCTGCAGGTCTATGACCGGGTCTCCGGCGAGATCGGCCAGATGGATACGATCGCCAAGCTGGGCACCTACCTCAAGGCGATTCAACAGGCGGATGAGCGGTTCACCGGCCGCGCGATCAAGAACATCACCGACGCGGTCAAAGTCCGCGCGATGGATTTCGAACTGCCCGACGAATGGATGGAGAACCCGGACCTGTTCCTATTCCGCGACTACGACACCAAGAAGGCGATGATCGAGGACCTGCGCCAGCCGATTACAGTCGAGATGGTGATCCAGGAGATCAACCGCTATGCCGACAGCGAGTTCCGCTATGCCGACAAGAGCGACGAGGTCGCCATCGAGAACGCCGTCCGCGAGATGGACCGGATGGAAGAGGCCAAGCGACGGTATCTGGAGGGGAAGGGGTAGAATTCATTTATGAAAGCAATTGAGAAAATAGTCGAAATCCCAATCTATTGGGACGACCTGAAATCGCTTTCACTTGACGAGAAAGCCCTTCTTGCGTTGGCAAGCAACGCCGCTTCTGAGTCTAATACGATTAGCAAGCTGTACTTGTTTTCCACTCACAAGATGACGGGGGACGAAATCGTGGACTCGGCGATTTCAATTCAAATCATGGTTTTGCTAAGATACTGGTCTGCAAAACTCTTTGAGTTTTTTGAAAGCATCTCCGAGATATCCAATTCCCGCGGTACAAAAGACGATAACGTTATTCGTCTCGCCAAGGAATCCTTCGATGCGTTTTCAATACTTGAAGAACTTCGTGGATACGAAATTGCCCGCGCCATAAGGCACGAAGCTACCAATCACTATTCCTTCAAGGCCGCCAAAAAGATCATCGGTCACGTTTCAGATCGAGCGAACTGCAAGCTATACTTGCACAACAAAGATGGGAACTCATGGTATCCATTTGGCGAAGAAGTAATGTTTAGTGGGCGTCTAAACCGAGCCGGCGCATCCCTTAGGACTAAAGAGGAAAAAAACCAGCTACTGAAAGACTGGTTGGACTGGAACCTGAGTGCGACACGGTGGGCTAACAAAGCATACGAGTTGATCGCAACCGAATTGGTTTTGGATCGCTTGCCGGATAGAAACGCGAGACAAAAATTGCTATGGTTAGAACCCGAGCTTGTGGGTGAAATTGAAGGGCGAAAAACACCGGTCTTTCTGAGAAACGGGGTAGGCAGATGATCCGCCTCATCGAAAAAGGCCTGATGTTTGGCAACCTCGTCCACATCTCCAGCCCGGCTCTGGTCGAGCGGTATAACCGCGCGCTGCAGCACCTGGCGGGCAAGACCACGGCGCTGACGGATTTTCATGTCGATATCTCGGGCTATTCGCCGGAGGTGGGGATTGAGCTGGACGACCCGCTCTACCTCAACCCCAACGGGGTCAACCGGCAGTTCATCCTGCTGACAACCGAGCAGAAACGCGCGCCTCTGTTGAACGTCAAATTCTCGACCTCGCGTGATATCCTGCGCGAATTCATTGAGATGAACGAGGCGCAGTTGTTCGCCCTGACCGCCACCGATGCGGTGGCCGGAGAGCTGGTGAACTCGGTCTTCAAACTCACCACACCGCGCGACCTGTTGAACCTGCGCAAGATCGAGATCGAGGCCGACACGGTTGGCGGCACCCTGCGCAAGGCCCAGCAACTGGCGGGCATGGTCGAACGGTTCAAAACCGAAGAGGACGCCTGGTTCGATGATGTGCTGATCGCCAGGATGATCGAAACCGCTAGGGAGACCGGTGACGTCACCCGAAACCCGGTGCGCCTGCGTCATACGGATTTTGAGCAGCGAAATTTCTGGACGGCACATTTCGGTGGGCTTTATCTTTTTCCCGATGTTGATCACCCGGCAGCGATTTGCATGGGTGAAAAGCCTGACGACCTGCCGATCAAATACACGTTTGATCCGTCGCAGCGGAACCAGATTGCCAAATTTCTGGACTACAACGATCTGGTTGAGCCCATCGTCAAGGCGCGCGGCGTGGATGCGGCCGCGATCCTGCAACAGAAGATGGATTTCCTGACCGTCGATGCGGCGGCAGATGCCGATGTCAACCTGACCGGGCTGGATCGCAGCGACATGCGGCGGTTGGCCCGGAACCACGCGGATCGCCTGCCGCAGGCCTATCACGGGCTTGCGCAACTGCTGCGCTGGGCAAGTGACGGGGGTCCGTGGCCGCGCATCACTTCGGACCACCCGGCCTATTTCTACACGCTACGCGCCGCCGATACGCCGAACCGCGATCTGGTGAACATGCTGTTGTCCGAATTGGCCCCGCTGGACCCGCGCCAGATGTTCATCTGCCACAAAGAATTGTTCTACCGAACATATTCGGGCTGGCCCGAGAGCAAGAAGGCCTATGTGGCCGACTTCCTTGCACGCGAATATCAGGTGGACAAGCAAGGCGCCCGCGCCGCCCTGTTCGGACATGAGCCGGATATGAGCGGCGACGATCGCGTCAGCGATGACATAATTGCCCGGGTCGGTCCGTGGGGTACGGTGAGGAAAGGTTGAAATGATTGGATTGTTGCGCCTTTTGCTGATCTTGCTGGTGATCCAGACGATTGCCTATGTCGGGCTGTCTTTCTATTCGCGCAGCATACGCCGGCGCAAACTGGAGAACTGGTGGGACGAAAAGGGCAAGACGGGCAACAAAGAAGCCTTTGTCGAACGCGGATTGCATGTGTATGACAACTCGTTTCGGCGTAAACTGATCCTAGGTGTCTATATCGTGCCGTGGGTGGCGATTGGCGCGCTGATCTACATCGTGAACTACATGTGAGGGTTTAGGCATGGCCTATGTGAAATGGGCGTTCATTATCATTTTCTGGGGTACGATTGCCGTGATCCTGCAATATTCTCTGCCCCAGCATGACATTGTGCGCATCGTCAACACCTATGAAGAACGGCAGGATCTGAACGACTGGACCCGGATCTTCTGGTCAGAGCCGGAAGATCAATCCACCAGCCTGTCCAACCGGGATGTGCAGTTCATTCAGGCGGTGCGGGCCAACGGAAAACCCATCGTGTACCGAAATGAGGATACCGGCTGGGGATGGCCCCCGTATTTCAAGTTCGACACGGCGAACCTGTATACCGAGGCCAATGATGCGAAATCCACCAAAGAAAACCCGAAATGGGTGGTCGTAACCCACTACGGGTGGCGTAACGAATTCATGTCGATCTTTCCCAACGCCATTTTCATCAAAGACGTTGAAGGGCCGGATGTTCGGATCATTCCCTGGTTCAATATCATCTTCCTGACGATCTTTGCGGCGTTCGTCTGGGCGATATGGGTGCGTTGGCGCAGGTTCCGGCAAGCACGGATTGATCCGATGATCGAAAACGTGGAAGACGGCCTATATGCGGCCGGTGACGCCATAGAAGAGCGACACAACAGATTTCGACGCTGGCTGGACAGTTGGAAATCGAAATAGATACAAGCTTTGGTGGGCGTGCCAGCAGCGCGCCCATCCAGCTGGCGGTGCCCTTCACCTGACGATGAATTCCGCATGCAGCGCGCCTGCTGCCTTGATCGTTTTCAGAATGTCGATCATGTCCTGAGGCGAGACCCCAAGCGCGTTCAGACCTGCGACAACCTCGGACAACGTGGTGGCCTCGGGGATTTCGGCGAGGCCGGTTCCCTCTTCTTCCTCGATCCCTGCGATTGTACGTGGCACGACCACTGTTTCACCTCTGGCGAACGGGTTGGGCTGCACCGCAATCGGTGCTTCCTGAACCGTCAGAGTCAGGTTGCCTTGAGACACTGCAACACGCGAAATTCGGACCTCCTGCCCCATGACAATGGTGCCAGAGCGCTGATCGACAACAACGCGCGCTTTCGATTCAGGCTCGACCAGAATGTTTTCGATACGCCCTATAGCGTGGGCTGTCGAAAGCGCCTGCGTCGCCGCGACGTTGATCTCAACCGTGCCGGAATCCCGCATGATTGCCACGGCTCTGTTGAACTCGGTGTTTATCGCGGTTTCGATGCGCGCGGCTGTGGTGAAATCAGGCTCTCTGAGCGCAAGGCGCATCTGAGTGAGAGTTGACAAATCGAAGTCAATTTCACGCTCGACCCTTGCACCGGATGGGATCACGCCCGAAGTTGGCACCCCACGCACGACCGAGGCTGCCTCTCCTTCAGCCGAAACGCCACCTGCAAGGATTGTGCCCTGCGCGACCGCATAGATTTGGCCATCGGCAGCGTTAAGCGGGGTCATGATCAATGTTCCACCCAACAGGCTGCTTGAATCGCCTATGGCTGAAACCGTTACATCGATTTGACCCCCCACCCGTGCAAAAGGCGGCAGGCTGGCCGTGACCAATACCGCTGCCACGTTTTTGGGCCGGAAATCCTCACCTGTGACGTTGACGCCAAGACGTTCGAGGATATTGGACATGATTTCTTCGGTGAAAGGCGCGTTGCGTAACCCATCGCCGGTTCCGTTCAAGCCGACCACCAGGCCGTAACCCACCAGATCGTTGCCCCGTACACCGTCAAAATCCACGAGGTCCTTGAGACGGATTGTCCCTGCCCAAGCCATGCCGGGAAGGAGAAGCAGGAGAAAAATCAACGCCCTCATCTCAGAAAGTTCACCAGCGACAGGTTCGCATTGCGAACGGTTACGGAATACAGGCTTTCCAACTGAAATTGCACCGTTTGCAGTTTCGCTGCCGTCTCATAAGGATCGGCCGCGATCAGTTCGTTTCGGCTGAATTCCAGGCTGGTTCGGGCCGACGAATTGCGTGTTGCCGCCTCTTCGATGCGGGCTTCGGCCGCCCCGACCTTTGCCCGGAGTTTGACGGTGGCATCCTGTGCGTTGGCCAGTTCGACCCCTAACTTCGTGAACAAAGCGGTGCGTTGATCGGGCGAAAGTGCCAATGCGCTGTCGGTGGCCAGCGCCGCAACGGCGACATCCCTGAGTGCGGCCTTGAACGCCGGGTCCGTTGCCGTGATCGGCAGCGTGACGCTTTCGTTTTCCGAAATCTGCATCGGAGACAGGGTGCTGTTTGACCCCTGATAAATCACGGCGTCGAAACCGGCTGGGTCATTGAACCAGTTTTCTGCCGCCAGCCTGATATCAGCGACCGTGGCAAGCCCCGTCAACTGCGATTTCAGCGCCGTCAAAAGATCGTTCGAAGATTGCAGGGGCGACACATCGGTGGCGGCACCGGAAAACAGGCTGCGCCCTCCTACGCGCGTGTTCAGTGCCGAGATCATCGTGTCCAGCTCATTCTTCGCCTGCTGGGACGCTTGTTCATGATTGACGGGCTGATTGGCGGTTCCGTAAGCCAGCAAAGACGCGGTCATGTCTCCGACCGAATCTCCGAAGGTTTTCAGGCTCAGTTGCATGGTATCGGTGAACAGGGCCGCTTCGGACGTTGCGATGCCAAAGGCGTCGAGTCTGGCGAGGCTGCGGTCGAGATCCAGAATTTGCGAATAATCCCCGCCAAGCCGCCCCGACACGTCCTGTACCCGCCCGGTGGACATTTCATAAGACAGGGTTTCGATCTGGGTTTTGATATCTGTTGCGCGGGTTCGCAAGGTCATTCCTCGCGCCAAATCGCCGATAGAAGTGATATTCATGGTCACAACCTCAGAAGAGTTTCCATAAGCTCGTCAATAACCGAGATGACACGAGCGTTTGCGGCATAGGTCTGTTCGACCTGCATGAGCCGCTGTAGTTCCTGATCGGTATCTACGCCCTGCGCGGCCTCGATCTGCGCCATTTGCTGCTGGAAGCTGTTTGAAAAAGTCTTGCTTTGATCTGCGGCATGGGCGTGTGCGCCCGCTTTCGACAACAGGGCCTCGGTCAACTCGGCAGCGCGCATGTTTCCCGTGCCGAACAGCCCGCCGGGTACCGGACGTGCGTCGTTCAATATGTTCCCGAACGCGCGCAATTGAGCAGCCTGCCCGGGGTCACCCGGAGTTGCGGCACCCAGACCCGCGCGCAGTTTCCAACTGTCCCCGCCATCGTCAGGGTCCACGGTTGAATTGAGTGAAATCCGTGAAGCAAGCCCGACAACAGATGCAGGATCAAATCGGTTGCCGTCGTCGGTGAACAGACCAGGATCTGTCGCAATAGCCGACGAATCCAAACCGGGCGTTTCAAATCGTTCAATCAGGTCCCTTGCAACCGTGTCGAGCTGAACCTGCGCCTCGACTGCCAAGTCGTCGCGGATGGTGAACTGCGCCATCAGTGCCCCGCCGCGTATTTGAGCGTTGTCTCCACTTGTCCGTACCGGGTTGCCGTTCATCTCCAGACCGGACAACAGACCATTTGCCACGGTCATGTGAGGCTTTGTTTCGCCGGTCGTGGAAAAAGTGAACTCCGAGGCCGTGCCTTCCAGCAGGATCAGCCCGCCCTCCGAGTACAGGGATACCTGATCATTGGCGCGCGGCACGACATTGACCGGGATCAAGGTATTGACCTGGTCGATCAGGACATGCCGCTGATCCAGCAGGGCACCGATGTCACCGCCAGAGTTTTGAATGGCGGGAATCTTGGCGTTCAGGTCTTCGATATCTTTCAGAGTCTGATTCAGGGTGTTGATCTGGGCGCCAATTTTTCGATCAGCATCCGAGCGTGCCTGGCGTACGCCTTCGGACGCCGCGTTCAGCTCGTTGGTCAGATCGCGGGTCGAGCGCGCAACCTGATCCAGCCGTTCGATCGAGTCAGGCAAACTGGCCGCCGTGATAAAGGCGTTTTCCAACGAGGACAAACGAGTAGACAGCGAAGGGCCGTCATCAGAAGACCCCACCAGTTGTTCGAACCGTGCGTGAAATTCTGAAACGTCCGACCGAAAGGCGAGTTCGGCATCAGACGAACGTCTGTTGGCGGTCAAAACCGGATCCTGATGCCGGATCACGCCAACGGTGCGTACGCCATTTCCGGATATAGGGCTTGTTGCAAGTTCCAGGGACCGGCGCGCATAGCCTGGGGTCAGCGCATTCGCGATGTTTCCGGACACCACAGCGGCCCCGCGACTGGCCGCAGTCAGCCCGCCCAATGCGTTATTGAGTGCTGTCGACATGTTCATGAGGCCGCTCCTTTCTTTGGGTCAGAGCTGGATTAACGTTTCAGGTTTGTCGTTTCCTGCAACATCTCGTCCACCGTCTGGATCACCGTTGCGCTGGAGGAGTAAGCACGTTGCGTCTGAATCAATGAGGTCAGCTCGGTCGCTACATCCGTGGTGGATTCCTCACGCGCGAAAGAAACAAGATCCCCGGTCGGGCCTTCGCCGGCATTCCAAAGAAAGAAGGTACCGCTTTCACGGGAAGGCGCGTAAGTCTGACTGTCCAACGCGGTTAAACCGTTGGGATTGGGTACATCTGCCAACGGAATCTGGTACATCCGGCGACTGACGCCGGTGTCGTAGAACGCGTAGACATATCCTCTCTCATCGACCTGAACGCTGGTCATTGTTCCCACGGCAGAACCGTCACGTGTGATCGAAACAGGCGCGAACGTGTCGGACAATTGGGTTATCCCGTCTGCATCTCCGATCAGGCCGATATTGACCTCCATCGCTCCGCCGGCGACGTTGACCATGACACTGCCCGTTGCTGGATCATAAGCTCCGCCAGAAACAGGTGTGACGCTGGCCAGAGTGCCGCCTGCCGTACGGTTGTCGGTGAATGTCAGCGTGTATTCACCGATGACTGCGCCACCCGACGCCGAGTCACGCAAGACCATGGTCCATTCGTTGCTGCTGCCGGTTGCGGGAACCGTTGGGATCAGCTGGATATCGACGCTTTCAGACTTGCCGAGATTATCGAAATACTCAACCGACAAAGGTTGAACGTCGCCCGGCGCGCCCGCATTTGTCGCCGTGGCCGGAAGGTTCATACGCAGTTTCATTTCTGTGGTTGGTGAACCCGACAGCTGGTTCACGCTCAGCTGAATGGGTTCAAGCGCGGCGGGTGTATCGCGCGAAACCGGTGGAATAGTGCCATCAGGTGCCGCGGGCCACCCCAGAAGAACAAGGCCTGATTCGGTAACCAAATACCCTTCTTCGTTGGTGCGGAACGACCCGGTGGTGGTCAGTAGCATCTCGTTCGAATTATTCCCGATCTGCGAACTGGGGCGCACAGGCAACATGCCGCGCCCGCGAACTGCCAGATCGGTAGAGTTGCTCGTCGTCACCAGGGGCCCGCGTTGATCAATCATGCGCTGGCTTGTCGTCCGCACGCCGCCTGCCGAATAGCTGCCACCCTGGCCCGACGTGACCATTGAATGAAAATCCGTCTCGACCCGTTTATACCCATAGGTTGAAGAATTCGCGATGTTGTCGGAAATCGTCGCCAACCTGTTGGCATTGGCTTTCAGCGCCGCCACACCGGCATTGAGCGAAGAGGAAATGGTCATGGGTGCGCCCTTCTGTTGCGTCCGTCTTTGATGCAACAGGTAACGCGCTGCCCCTTAACAGCGCGCTAACATGTAAAATACGCTCTATCATTTAGGGCTGGCGCAGAAAGATCACTTCGATCCTGTTGTTCCGCGCAGCCATGGGATTGTCGGCGAACAATTCTCGGTCTGCATGGCCCGTAACACGATCCATCCTTTGTGCCGCAACGCCCTTGTCCTGTAGCAATTGACGCAATTTTTGGGCCCTTGCCGTGGACAACTCCCAGGCTGTGTTGCGCGCCTGTACGACCGGAGATGCGCTGACATGCCCTTCGACAGCGATCGAATTGACGACAAGATCCGAGGCTCGGGCGAGGATCAGGGCCAGGGACCGCAGAAAGCTGGTTGGCTTGTCAGAACCCGATTCGAACAATGCCTGATCGTCGGTGTCGAACAGTTCCACCACCAATCCTTCATCGGTGACCCGTGTGACGATATGCTTGAGCAGTTTGCCCGAGACCTCGCTTTCACCCGTGCGCCCCAGCAGTTGCGCCTCCAACGTAGAGAAATCTTCCTTGGCCCCTTTGCCGCCGCCCACGGCTTTCACTCCGATCGAACCACGGGCCTGATGCGATTCGGTCGGATGTGTGGTTGTGGCACCCTGACCGTCTCGCAGCAGCACTTCTTCAGACAGCATGCTGTCGCCACCAAACGCCCCGTCCCCGCCGCCGGATTCCGGGCTTAGCGGGATTGTCGGTGCGAAATAATCCGCCAACCCTTTTCGTTGCTGTTCCGTTGTTGCGTTCAGCAGCCACATCAACATGAAGAAGGCCATCATGGCCGTCACAAAGTCGGCATACGCGACTTTCCACGCGCCACCGTGATGGCCATCGCCACCCGATACACGCTTCTTCTTGATGATGATTGGCGCCGCATTGGTTTGCGCACCCATCTCCACCACCTTTTTATCACCCGACTATTGGAATAGCAGTGCAGGTCTTAAGGCGGCCTTAATACTTAAAACTGTTCCGAGTTCACTAACGCGGCAGGCCGGCCGAGGCACGGCGCAGAATCAGGGACAAGCGGTTAAAGCTGTTTTCAATTCCTTCGGAATCGGGTTTGCCGAAAAACGCGTCCAACTCCTCATGAACGCGCACGGCCTGATCCAAGAGCGGATCTGATCCTTCTGAATACAGCCCGGCCTTTATCATGACTTCAGATTGTTCGTAGCTGCCGACAAGTTTGCGGGTTTCGTTGATCATCTGGTTCTCTGCCTCTGACGCGGCCTCTGGAAGGCTGCGGGATACGGATTTGCTGAGGTCGATGGCCGGGAAGCGCCCGCGTTCGGCAATCTCGCGGCTGAGTACGATATGCCCGTCCAACACACCGCGCAGAATGTCAGCGATGGGTTCATCCATGTCGGACCCCGCAACCAGGACGCTGAACACGGCGGTGATATCACCCTGCTCCTGCGTGCCGGGGCCTGCGCGTTCACACAGATTGGCAATCAGGGGGGTGACAGAGGGTGGATACCCTCGGAGCGACGGGGCTTCGCCCATGGCAACGGCGATTTCACGGTGCGCTTCCGCGAAACGGGTTACCGAATCGGCCAGAAACAGGACGTTCAGCCCCAGATCCCGCAGAAACTCTGCCGCCGACATGGCCGACCACGCGCACCGTCTGCGCGCCAATGCAGACTGGTCGGACGTCGCAGCGACCACGATAGTGCGCTTCATGGCTTCCGGGCCTATGGCGCGGGCAACAAACTCGTTCACTTCACGCCCACGTTCGCCGACAAGAGCCACCACAACCACGTCAGCCTGCATGTAGCGCGCCAGCGTCGACAGCAGCGTCGATTTTCCCACACCCGATCCCGCAAACAACCCAACGCGTTGACCGCGTACAATCGGCAGCATGGTGTTGAGAACCGATAGTCCGGTGGCCATCCGCTTTCCCAATGGCTTGCGCGCCACCGCAGGCGGGGGGGCTTGCATGATATCGCGATCCTGTGGCCCGTTCAGCAGGGGTTTTCCGTCCAGCGGTTTGCCAAACGGATCAATGACGCGCCCAAGCCAGTGCAATGCGGGCGCGAACCCCGGCGAGGGATCAAGGTACACACGGTCCCCGAGGCTGACACCGTCCGGGGCGGAACCCGGAATCATGTGGATATGGTCTGCACCGACATGCAGCACTTCACCGGCCAGATCGGGCCCCGCGCGCCGCCGCAATGTAAGCAAGTCTCCGATTCGCGCATGTTCGTTGAGGCCACTGATCTCGATCAACCCTTGTGCGACGCTACTGACCAGGCCCACGTGGCGGATCAAAGTCATCCGATCGAATTCATGTTTCAGAAGCATCGGGTCGAGATCGGACATCTTGGGTTCTCCAATTGGGTTCTGAAAACGGTTTCTAAAGGAATCGGGGTTAAGCCTTGATTGAAATTGATCGAGGGAGAAGCCCCGATGTTCTATGACTTGAACGTCCTTAAGACTGCGTACGCAATGGCAACCCATGCCGGGCAACGGCAGGCGGTGATTGCGCGCAACATGGCCAATGCGGATACGCCAGGCTACCAGCCGCGCGATATCGAACCCTTCCATACAGCACTTGAAACCTCGGGACGCGAAGTGACCATGGTGGCTACGCGGCGGGGTCATCTGCACGGCGGTACAGGTGCGCAGCCCTGGGCAGAGCACCAGGCCGTTCCGTCGGGTGATCCAAATGGCAACGGTGTATCGCTTGAAGAAGAGATGCTGAAATCGGTCGAGGTCAAACGACAGCACGACCGCGCGTTGGCGATCTACAAATCCTCGATGAACATCCTTCGCACCAGTCTGGGGCGTGGTTAAGGGGGCCGAGGATGAGCGATTTTTCCCACTCACTTGCGGCATCCGCCAGCGCCCTGCGTGCGCAGGCAGCCCGTCTGCGCCACGTGTCCGAAAACATATCGAATGCGGATACGCCAGGGTATCGGCGCAAGACGGTGCCGTTTGAGACCATAGAAAAAGATGGTCAGAACGTGGTGAAAGCTGGCCGCGTAAAGCTTGATCGACGCGACCTGACACGAATTTTCGACCCCGGCCACCCGATGGCAGATGCCAGCGGTCACTATCTGGGATCGAATGTCGATCTGATGATCGAAATCGCTGACGCGCGTGAGGCGCAGCGGAGCTACGAAGCCAACCTCAAGATGTTCGATCAAACACGGCAAATGTCGTCGTCGTTGATGGAATTGCTCAGAAAATAAAGGACAGCCAGAATGGACATCCGATCCCTGACCGCCGCACAAAACTATGCCGGCGCACGCCCCGCAACACAGGCCGATCCCGAACATACCGGGATGGCGCAGGGGCTGAAGGCAAGTTTTCAGGACTTTGCATCCACGTTGAAACACAGCGAGCAGATGTCGCAGACCGCGATTGTCGGGCAAGCCGACCCGCACGCGCTGGTGCAGGCGCTGGCACAGACCGAACTGGCCGTCGAGACAGCTGTGATAGTTCGCAACAAGGTGGTCGAGGCCTATCAGGAAATCCTTCGGATGCCGGTCTGATACCATGCTGAGCGAAGGTCTTTTCTATGACATCGTGCGTCAGGCTCTCTGGATCGCCGTCATCACATCGGTCCCGATTCTGGCAGTTGCTCTGGTGTCAGGCCTGATCGTTGGTCTGTTTCAGGCCCTGACGTCGATACAGGAAATGACACTGACCTTTGTTCCCAAACTGATCGCCATCGTCGTCGTGTTCTGGATCTCGATGGGGTTCATGACTCAGACCCTTGTTACGTTTTTCACCGGTACGCTTGTTCCATTGATCGCAGGAGGTCGCTGATGGACACCGCCTATGTCACCCTGTCCCGCCAGTCCGGGCTGATGGATGAAATGCGCCTGGTGGCGAATAACATCGCAAATGCCAACACGACCGGCTATCGCCAGCAGGGGCTGGTGTTCTCGGAATACATTCGAGATATGCCGAACAGCCCGTCCCTCTCCATGAGCCGGGCCGAGGCGCGAAATTCGTCAATGCAACAAGGCGTGCTGACGCAAACCGGCGGGCAATTTGATTTTGCCATCGAAGGCGACGGGTTCTTCATGGTCGAAACCGAGAACGGCAACCGGCTGACGCGGGCTGGCAGCTTTTCTACCAATGCCGATGGCGATCTGGTTTCAATGGATGGTGCGCGCGTGCTCGATGCCAATGGCGCGCCTGTGTTCATCCCGCCTGATGCCGCGTCAATCGATGTCGGCAGCGACGGAACGCTGAGTGTCGATGGCCAACTTCTGGGTCAGCTGGGCGTTTTCAACGTCGCCGACACGAACGAACTTGTACGCGAAGGAAACACTCGTTTCCGCACCGACGGTGCGATTGAGCCGGTCGACGAGCCGGTGGTTTTGCATCGCTTTCTCGAAGGGTCAAACGTGAATGCGATTCAGCAAGTGACCCGTTTGGTGGAAATCCAGCGCGCCTATGAGCTGGGGCAAAGCTTTCTTGAGAGTGAAGATGAGCGCGTGCGTGGAGCACTCAAGGCGCTGATGCGCTGATTTGGATGAGGAGAGTTGGACATGCGGGCCCTTAAAATTGCCGCCACCGGGATGACAGCACAACAGATGCGGGTTGAGACGATCTCGAACAACCTCGCGAATATGAATACCACCGGCTACAACGCCCGACGGGCCGAATTCGCCGACCTGCATTATCAACAGATGGCGCGGGCCGGCACCGTGAATGCGTCGGACGGAACGGTTCTGCCCACGGGTATTCAACTGGGTCTGGGTGTGCGACCGGAAGCGGTGACAGTGCAATTGGAACAAGGGGCCTTGTCGGCCACCGGGAGCGATCTGGATGTTGCAATCGAAGGTCGCGGATATCTGGAGGTGACCTTGCCCAGCGGTCAGGCCGCGTATACGCGCGACGGCAGTTTGAAGCGGTCGGCAGAGGGCCTGATCGTCACCTCTGACGGGTTTGCGGTTTCGCCGGAAATCACCATCCCTGACGATGCGCGTTCTGTTTCGATCAACGCGTCGGGCGAAGTCTATGCGTATTTTGACGATTCCCCCGAAGGTCAGTTGCTTGGGGAGTTTACGCTGGCCAGTTTTTCGAACGCCAAAGGCCTGGAAGCCGTCGGAGGCAATCTGTTCAAGGAAACCGAAGCTTCGGGTGCTCCGGTTCTGGGTACGCCGGGCGAAGACGGTCTGGGAACTTTGCGACAGGGTTATCTGGAAGACAGTTCGGTTGACGCCGTTCGCGAAGTTACCGAGCTGATCGAAGCGCAACGCGGCTATGAGATGAATGCCAAAGTCATCACGGCGGTGGACCAGATGATGAGCGCGACAACGCAGGTACGGTGATGCGACATCTGGTTCTTTCTCTGGTGCTTCTGGCGCCAATTGCCGCCCAGGCTGACATTGTGGTGCCGACACGCACGATCCGGGCCAAGGAAGTCATTTCTGCGGCCGATCTCGAGTTGAAGCCAACAGATGTTGCCGATGCAATTTCAGACCCTGACCTTCTGATCGGACAAGAGGCCCGGGTGGCGCTCTACCCCGGTCGGCCAATTCGCGGCTCTGATGTCGGGCCACCTGCCATCGTGGATCGAAACGATTTGGTCGTGCTGGTGTTCAGCAGCCAACCCTTGTCGATCACCACCGAGGGCCGGGCCTTGGGGCGCGGCGCGGCGGGGGATCGCATTCGGGTCATAAACCTTTCATCCCGAACAACCGTAACAGGCCGAATCCGTCCGGACGGTCAAATCGAGGTACAGTGATGCACGGATTGCCAAAAACCCTTGTCCTGACGGCTTTTGCCTTGTCCGCATGTGGTCGAATGGATCATTTGGGCAAACCGCCAAGTTTCACACCCAACGAGGATTCCCCGGAACAGGTTGCAATGTTGTGGCCGGGTTTGCCATTGCACACCCAACCCCAGCGAAACGTCGACCGGTCCTCTTTGTGGAGTGGCGGGCAGCATTCGTTGCTGGGCGATCAGCGGGCGATCAAGAAAGGTGACATCCTGACCGTCGTCATCGAGCTGGACGAGAAGGCAGAAATTTCGAACAACACCAGACGATCCAGATCTGGGTCCGAGACCCTCGAAGTCCCCAGCCTCTTCGGCCTGCCTCAGCGCGTGCAAAAGAACCTGCCCCAGGGCGCGTCACTGGATGAAGCCGTTTCGATTGAAGCGGATTCCTCGAGCTCTGGCCGGGGATCCGTCAGGAGAAACGAAAAACTGACTCTGCGTGTTGCCGCAACAGTGCTGGATGTGTTGCCGAACGGAGTTCTTTCAATATCGGGATCCCAGGAGTTGCGGGTCAACTTCGAACTGCGAGAGCTTCTTGTGACGGGATATGTCCGCCCGCAGGACATCTCGCGGCAAAACGAAATAACCTATGACAAAATCGCGTCAGCGCGCGTGTCATATGGCGGCAGAGGCCAGATAACGGATGTCCAGCAACCCCGCTATGGTCAGCAAGTTCTTGATTCCCTTTTGCCGTTCTGAGGTGAGATCGTGGTTGCGAAATTGATTCCCGTGATTCTTCTGATTGTTGGACTCGGCGCGGGTATTGGCGCGGGTCTGGTTCTTGCACCTGCAAAAAAACCTGAAACTGCCGTTGCCGAAAAAGAAGCAGTCAAAGAGGATAAGTCGGCCGGCAAAAAAACCGGGAAATCAAAGGAAAAAGGCAAGGGGGAAAGCTTTGGTTATCTGAAAATGACCAAGCAATTCGTCGTCCCCGTTGTAAAAGACGACCAGATCGAAGCCATGGTAACGCTGTCGCTGAGCCTTGAGGCGAACCCGGCCATCACAGAAACCTATTATGCGATCGAGCCTAAACTCAGGGATGGCTTTCTTCAGGTTCTTTTTGACCATGCAAACACGGGCGGCTTTGACGGGACTTTTACAGAATCCGGGAACCTGGATGTTTTGCGGAATTCCTTGCTGGAAGTGGCGCGCAAAGAATTTGGCGACAACGTGTCCAAAGTGCTGATCCTGAGTGTAAACCGACAAGATAGCTGACACTGACCGGCCCGATACGTCGGGTCGGTCAAGCTAGGGACCGAAGTGCTTTTTGGCATTTGCTTTTCGGTTTGCCTGCTGAATTTTCTTCCGCAGTGTTTCCACCGCTTGTTTTCGCCCAAAGGCAGTACGCAAAGCTTCCATTCCGGCCAGATTCTGCGCGCGCGTTCGTGCCAGTTGCAGGTTCAATTGTCTCCGCGTCGCGGACTCCCAACTATTCCAGAGAACGTCGGTCCCTGAAACCTGATAGCCTTCGACCTTGGTGCTGTCTTGGCGCGCCTGACGGAGTTGACCGTCCAATCTGGCAAGTTGCTGCTTGATCCGTGCCTCGGCCTCCAGGATCGGTCGCAGCGCTTGAAATTGCTTCTGAAACGCTGCGTCGGTCACTTTTTCCAGATCGGGTAATTGCGTATGAGTCATCGAACTTGCTCCTTCGCGCGTTTTCGCATCGCTTCGGCAAACCGGATCGCGGCGGCAACAGGACGATAGTGCTCTTCGGCGATCTCCTGACCTATGTCCACGGTCGCGTGAAGTGCGCGAGCTGTGGGAGGGTCTGAATGGATCGGAACGCCTGCTTCTCCTGCGGCGGATCGGATGGTGGCGGCGATTTCGTCCACCCCTTTGGCAACGCAAACCGGGGCGCTGCCCGCAACCCGTGCCCATTTAAGCGCCACAGCATAATGGGTGGGGTTTACGATCACGACATCCGCGCCTGGAACATTTGCCAACATTTGGTTGGTTGCGATTTCCTGTGCGCGCTGGCGCCGGTGTTGTTTGACATGTGGGTCGCCCTCGGCATCCTTGGTTTCATCCATGATCTCCTTGCGCGACATACGGTTCTTGCGCATGTGTTCGGCATATTGCCAAAGGAAATCGACAACCCCGATGGCCAGTGCGATTGCGATCACGATGAACAGAAAGCGAAACAGCAGGTTCATCATGAGCAGAATGGATGACTTTGCCGGCGCCGCGCTAGCAGACAGAATCTCGGTTAGATTGGCTTTCAGAAAAAGCGCAAGGCAGGCGCTGTAGATCAACAGTTTGGTGGTGCTTTTGGCAAACTCGAACAGGCCGCCCCGCCCGAACTTGTTCTTTGCGTTCGAAACCAGAGAGATACGCGATAGCTTTGGTTTCAATTTGCTTGGGGCAAAGATCAGCGCGCGCTGGGCGATCAAGTTCAGCAGAACAGCCGCGGCAGGAAGGCAGAACAGCAAAGCAACAGGCAGCAGGGTACTTTTCAAAACCCCCGCAACCGGAGCATGCGATGGCCCATCCGTCAGAAGCCGTGCAAATTCGTCGGACTGATCGATCAGAACCATGAACCCGGTGCCCATATGCTCGACGCTGTATTGACCGACTGTAAGCAGGGAGATCAGAAGCCCGGTATATGCCGCCACAACCGACAAGTCGTTGGATTTTGGAACCTCACCCTTCTCGCGCGCCTTCAGCAGCTTTTGCGGTGTCGGCTCGTATGACTTGTCGCTGTCGTCATCACCTGCGCTCATCTTTGCACTCCCATCGGGTTGGCGAAGAAGGTGATCAGCGCGTCAGCCCACACGGACAGGATCAGCGGTGTGCCGGTAAACAGCAGAAACAGCCCGGCGAAGGTGATTGCAGGAGCACCAACGAAGGCCACCATCAGCTGGGGCATTGCCCGGTTGATGACCCCAAGTGCCAGGTTGTAGATCAAAGAGGCGATGACGAACGGTGTTGCCAGTGCAAAAGCCAGCCCAAAGCTGTTGGCGACCTGATGCAATCCCCAGCGCGACGCATCCGCAGCATCAGGTGCCAGCC
The DNA here is from genome assembly GCF_009363615.1 of Ruegeria sp. THAF33. Lineage (NCBI taxonomy): Bacteria > Pseudomonadati > Pseudomonadota > Alphaproteobacteria > Rhodobacterales > Roseobacteraceae > Ruegeria > Ruegeria sp. THAF33. The sequence goes on from NZ_CP045384.1 coordinate 3,418,872, forward strand.
CTATTGGGAACAGGGCATAACTCTGGATCAGGAACTGCGCGGCCCGGATGTGCAGGTCCATGATTACGGCAAGTGTCAGCCCTGCCAGGGTCAGCAGGTATCCCATGGCTGGGACCGGATCGGCCGCCGCGCCACCCAGCAGTTGCGACAATGACGTGGACTGAGCCGCAATAGACCCCGCGGTTTGCAGCGCGAGAACGAACAGGCGCAGGCCTATCCCCAGGACAAGCCCGATCAGAACTTCGGTGCCGACCAGCCGCACGGTCGCCCAAAGGCTGGGATCTATTCTGACGGGGGGCGCAGCGGGCAGTATGATCAGCGTGAAAGCAACGGAAGCACCAAGCTTTACCCGTGTCGGAATACTGCGCTCACCGAAAGCTGGAAGCAGCGAAACAAGAGCGGAGACGCGCAGAAACACGACAAAGGCCTGCCAGATTGCTTCGGCCAGCTGCGACAGCATCTCTGGCGGCAGGGCAATCACGCTGCAACAGTTCCGACCAAGGCAGGTTTGGCTTCCAGCCCGATTTCTTCGAAGGACAAAACCGGGTTGGACACGCCGCGTGCTTGCATGACGGTGCGCAGCAACCGACGACGCCGGGTCGAGGTCACGACGGCTGGAAACAGACCGTTGTCAGCGGATTTGGCGATGGTGCTCACGACTCCGTCGGCCAGTTTGTTGAACACGTTCGGGGGCAGCGCGACATCCATGCCGGTATTTGGGGCGTCGATCTGGTAAGAGGCGAATGTGTCCTCCCATTCCGGGGCCAACTGGATCAGAGGGATCGAACCATCCTCGCGCTTCATGTCCGCGACCAGCTGAAAGCCAAGACGCTGACGCACAAGTTCACAGATGCCTTCGGGCTGGGTTGTGGTCAGCCGCGCCTCGGCGACACTTTCAAGGATCAGCGCCATGTTCCGGATCGACACACGTTCGTCGAGCAACAGGCGCAGAACAGCGTGCAACGTGTCGATCGGCACTTTGTCGGGGATCAGTTCATCCAGCAGCTTGCGGTTGGCTTCGGCGCGTACCGGGTCGCTCAGGCGGGTCATTTCCGACAGCAGGCGCCGGAGGGATTTCAGTGTCAGCAGGCGCGAGAAGTTCTGTTTGATGATCTCCAGCAGATGGGTTGCAAGAATCTCGGGCGGTGAAACTATGGTGGCACCGCTCAGCGCGGCGTCCTCCTGATCTTTCGGCAGGATCCAGCGCGCCGGAGCACCATAGACCGGCTCGGTCACGTCATTGCCCTCCGGCAGCAGGTCAAACCCGTCCTGCACGAGCGCCAGGATGAGATCGGGATGTAAGACACCGCGTGCCTGTTCGACGCCCTGAACCTTGATCACATACGTTCCGGTCGGCAGGTCGGCGCGGTCGGTCAGGCGGATTTCGGGCAGGATCAGGCCAAAGGTCGACGCCACATAGGTCCGCATATTGGCAATACGAGCGTCCAGCCCCGTGCCAGGATTCAGAACCATGCTGACCAGATCCGGAGCGAACTCCAGATGGACATCATCCAGGTCCAGGATGTCGCCGATAGCCTGGGATGTCGGCGCTTCGGTTTCGGTCGAGGGCAGTTTTGCCGACGCGTCTGCGTCTTGCTGCTTTCGGTGAACATTGTAAGCCGCATATCCCAGAATGGCCGCGCCGAGGATGAACGGCAGAAAAGGAAGACCGGGCACCAGAGCGAACAGGACCATGAGCACCGCGACGGTGGACAATGCTGCCGGGTGGCGGCCAAGTTGAGAAAAGATGGCGTTGTCCGTGGCCCCCTGCGTGCCGCCCCGTGCCAGCAGAAGGGCAGACGCTATGGAAATGATGACGGCGGGAATTTGGGACACCAACCCGTCGCCGACGGTGAGAATCGCATAGGTTTCGAACGCCGCGGCCACGGGCATTCCATGTACGACGACGCCCATGACCAGGCCCATGACGAGGTTCAGCAACGTGATCAGAAGCCCGGCGACGGCGTCACCTTTCACGAATTTCGACGCACCGTCGAGCGAACCGAAGAATGTCGTCTCCTGCTGTTCCAGCTCTCGCCGTTCCTTGGCCTGCTGATGATCGATTGCCCCGGCGGACATGTCGCTGTCGATCGCAAGTTGTTTGCCGGGCATCCCGTCCAACGCAAAGCGCGCGCCGACTTCGGCCATGCGGGCGGCGCCTTTGGTGATGACCATGAAATTCACGATCAGCAGCACGCCGAACACCACCAGGCCAAGAAAAATGCTGCCGCCCATGACGAAACTGGCAAAACCTTCGATCACGTCTCCTGCGGCATCCGGGCCAGTGTGCCCCTGCCCGATAATCAGTTTCGTCGACGACACATTCAGCGACAGGCGCAACATCAAAGACGCCAGCAGAATCGTCGGGAAGGAGGAAAAGTCCAGCGGGCGTTCAATGAACAGGGTCAGGGTGAAGATCAGGATGGCCAGCGCAAAGGAGGCCGCCAACCCCACGTCCAGCACCCAGGCTGGCATGGGCAGGATCATCATGACGATGACCGTCATCAGCGCAATCGCCAGCAGGACAGTAGGCGAAAACAGCGACTGGATGTCTACCTTGGGCACGCGAAACTCCTAGTTGAAGGCGATAAACGCGGTTGCGGCGCCTGCGGCTGGCACCAGAGACCCAAGCGCGCCGGTGCGGGGCGAGGCCGTCGGAATGGGAATCAAGGGGAGTCCGGCTCCGGTGAACGGATCCCGAGACGTGCCCGCAACCCGGGTTCGGGGGACTCCTTCGAGCTGTGCCAGCACCGTTTGAAACCGCTCTTTGTAAGCTTCGGCAAGGGGTGTCGTGCGGGAATGATAAGCCCCCGCGGCTGCGGGCCACGAACCAAGCTCGGCATGGAGTTCATTCAGGAACCGGGCGGCGTAGGTCGCGTTCTCATCTGGATCGAACATCGCGTCGATCGAACGGAAGGCTTTGCCGTGCCAGCGATAATTGATCTGAAAACAGCCGACATCAAAGCTGCGGGTGCCCGATTTGAAGATTTTGAACGCATAGGCCTTGGCTTCGACCTCGGACTTGAACCAGTATCCCTGACCGCCGACGTTGATTGTCCAAGGCCAAGGCTGCAACCGGCCGTCCAACCTGCGCCCGGTTTCAACGCGCGAGATGGCGCGGAGCACGTCCAGGGGCACGCCTTCGGACAAAGCGGCGCGGCGCGCGGCATGATCGCACAGGTCACCGGTTTTGGCATCTGGCATGGCAAACCCTGCCTGCGCAAAAAGCACATGCACCATCATGAGTAAAAGCGGGAACTTCTGATTTGGCATTCTGCCGGTCCGGGATTCTGATCTCTCCCGGCCAAGCTAGCCAACGATCGGTTTACAGAGAGTTATCGCCGCTTCAGTTTCGATCTATCCTGCGCCCGAAAACAACGCTGGTATTGGTGCGCAAGACACCGGGAATTTTCGCCAGGTCATCGACCAGAATGTCCAGATCCTCCAGCCTCGGCGCCTCTGCGGACAGCATAAGGTCGAACTCTCCGTTGATCGACAGGCACAGTTTGACTTCGGGGTAGGCTTCGAGCCGCTTGATGATCCGGCTGGTTTCCTTTTGCTGCACTTCGAGCATGACGATGACTTGCACTTTCGGCGTGTCTTCGGTGGACCCCAGGCGCACGGAGTATCCTTCGATCAGGCCGCGCTGTTCCATCCGGTTTATTCGCTCGTGCACGGTTGTCCGGGCAACACCCAGCGTGGTCGCAATCTGCGTGGTCGAGGCGCGTGCGTTGGCTTGCAGGGCGGCGATTATGCGACGGTCAAGCTGGTCCATTGGGGCTCTGGTTTGTGGTCATTGCGGGTTGAGATCAGGTCCAAGCGCCCGCTCAGGGTTCGCGCGGGATGCGCGGGTGCAGATCGTCGATGATGATCGGATGCGCGTGCGGGCCCGACCCGGCCAGATGTGGATGATCGGGCGGCAGGTCGGGGTGATCATGGGTGATCGGTTCCTGGTCGAGGCGCGGCCACAGGCCGATTGCACCGACGACGCCCGCCACGGACAGCGTCGCCATGCTGCTGAGTGTGACCGTCGGGCCGAACACGGTCATCAACCACCCTGCCAGCGGGTAAAGAACCAGCCAGCAGCCATGCGAAAGGGTAAACTGTGCGGCGAAGACGGCAGGGCGATCCTCGGGGTGGGCCGACCGGGTCAAAAGGCGGCCCGAAGGTGTCAGGGTGGTGGAGTATCCAAAACCGGTAAATGCCCACAACGCGGTCAGCAACCCGAGCGACAGAGGAGCAATTGCGGCCAACATCGCGGCGACGGCCATGGAGCCAGTGGCAAAAACGGCGCCCGCGACCATGACCCGACGGTCCTCGATCCGGTCCAGAAGGCGGGGCAAGGTAAAGGCTGCAAGCATCGACCCGCCCCCGAAACCGGCCAGGGCAATGGCCACCGCGCTTTCCGACAGGCCAAGATTGGCGCGCACGATGACCACAGTGTTCACGATCACCATCGAGCTCAGGGCCGCTGCACTCCAGCTGAGCGCAAGCAGTCCGCGCAACCTGGGTGTCTTCAGATAGATACGTATGCCGCGTGTGGTGCGGTCATAGATGCCGCGGGGTCGGCTTGGCTTAGGTGACGGAAGCACGACTGAGACAACCAGCATTGCCGATGCGACAAAACCAAGCGCGGTACCCCAGAACAGGCTGTTGAAGCTGACCAGCAGCAGCAATGCGGCGGCGAACATCGGACTCAGCAGGCTTTCCAGATCGTAGGCCAGGCGTGAAAGTGACAAGGCACGCGTGTATTCAGCTTCGTCTGGCAGAACGTCCGGAATCGTGGCCTGAAAGGCGGGCGTAAAGCCCGCCGACGCCGATTGGAGCACGAAGATCAGCACGTAGATTTGCCAGACTTCAGTCACGAAAGGCAGACACACTGCAACCGCTGCGCGGATCAGGTCCAGCACGACCAACATCTTGCGACGATCCAGACGCTCGGCAAAAGCAGCGGCGAGCGGTGCAACGGTGACATAAGCCACCATCTTGATCGTCAGTGCCGTGCCAAGGACAAGTCCCGCAGCATTCCCGGCCAGATCAAAGGCGAGCAGCCCAAGGGCGACCGTGGCCAGCCCGGTTCCGGTCAGAGCAACGATCTGGGCGGCGAACAGGTGGCGGTATGTGCGGTGTTTCAGAATACTCAGCATGGCTTAGAGGTACTTTGTAATCGCCTTGAAGTCTTCGATCCCACCGCCATCGTCGTCAGCGGACAGGCAGTGTTCGATATGATCATGAATCAAAGCGCGTTTGGCATTGGTGACGGCCTTTTCTACTGCAAACAACTGTTGGGCGACGTCCGAACAGGGCGCGTGCTCCTCGAGCATGGCAATGACCTTGGCCAGGTGCCCATGGGCCCGCTTCAGCCGGGCCGTGATCTGCGAATGTGACTGGTGGGTGTTGTCTGACATGGCTTATCCATATCCTCCCGATGGGGATATGGTCAAGGATTTGGCATCGAATGGCCCGCGACTTTCGGACGGCGTTGAGTTTGGGGACCAAACCGCCTATCTCGGGGGCGACATCGCACAAAGGAATAGTCGCGTGGCGAACCATTTGTACAAAAACGATCTGCCGGATGGGCTGGATCTGGGCCCGGTTGTGGCCATTGACTGTGAAACCATGGGGCTGAACCCGCATCGCGATCGCCTGTGCGTGATTCAAATGTCAGGCGGTGACGGAAACAGCCATATCATTCAGGTGGACAAGGGCCAGACCGAAGCCCCAAACCTGAGTGCCATGCTGGAAAACCCCGATGTCCTGAAGCTGTTCCATTTCGGGCGGTTCGACATCGCCGCGATGTATCACACCTTTGGTGCCCTGGCCGCGCCGGTTTACTGCACCAAGATCGCCAGCCGGCTGGTGCGCACCTACACCGACCGCCACGGGTTGAAGAACCTGTGCCAGGAACTGATCGGCGTGGATATCTCGAAACAACAGCAGATGAGCGACTGGGGCGCTGAAACCCTGACCGATGCTCAGCTGGACTATGCGGCCTCGGACGTTCTTTATCTGCACCGCCTGCGCGACGAGTTGAACAAGCGACTGGCGCGCGAGGGCCGGACCGAGATGGCGCAGGCCTGTTTTGATTTCCTGCCGATGCGTGCGAAGCTGGATCTCGCCGGTTGGCCCGAAACGGATATCTTTGCACACTCATGACCGACACCGAAGCATTCCTGAGAACCGCCCGCCAGGTCGTCACCGACGAGGCCCGCGCGCTGGACGTGCTGGCCGACAGCCTTGACGAGCATTTTGCAGAGGCGGTGCATCTTATCCTGAAAGCAACCGGGCGCATCATCATCAGCGGCATCGGAAAATCGGGCCATATCGGCCACAAGATTGCCGCCACTCTGGCCAGTACCGGAACGCCTGCCTATTTCGTGCACCCGGCCGAGGCCAGCCATGGCGATCTGGGCATGGTTTCCAAAGGCGATGTGGTGCTGGCGATTTCGAATTCTGGCGAAGCGCCCGAGCTGGCCAACCTGCTGGCCTTTACGCGCCGCTTTGGCATTCCGCTGATCGGGCTATCCAGCAAGCCAGAAAGCACGTTGATGAAACAGGCCGATGTGCATCTGCTGATACCGTCGATGGGCGAGGCCTGCGGTTTCGGCATGGTGCCTTCGATCTCGACGACGCTGACCCTAGCCATGGGCGATGCGCTGGCCATTGCGCTGATGAAGTATCGCGACTTCCGCCCCGAGGATTTTCGCGCCTTCCACCCCGGCGGAAAGCTGGGTGCGCGGCTGAGTACGGTGCGTGATCTGATGCATACAGGCGAAGCCCTGCCTCTGGTCGCGGCGAACACCCCGATGAGCGACGCGCTGATCGAAATCAGCCAAAAGGGTTTCGGCGTGGCCGGTGTAACGGATGCGCAGGGGCATTTGTCGGGCATCATTACGGACGGTGACTTGCGGCGACACATGGACGGTCTGCTGGACAAAACGACCGAGCAGGTCATGACCGCCAATCCGACCACCATAACACCGGACGCATTGGCCGAAGAGGCGGTGGCGATCATGAATGATCGCAAGATCACTTCGCTGTTTGTGGTCGACGAGGCTGCATCCGGGCAGGCGCTGGGACTTCTGCATATCCACGACTGCTTGCGCGTCGGTCTGGGCTGAGGGAGGCCGAATTGGACAGGTATTCCCGCATGGTACAGTTCCTGAAGGTTCTGTTGCCGCTTGCGGCCATTCTGATGCTGTCTACAGTGTTCCTGCTATCCCGCAGCATCGAAACCAACGTATCAGTGCCATTCGCAGAAAAAGACATTGACGAGCGGTTGGCGCAACAGGTGGTCACACAGCCGAAATATCGCGGGACAACCCGCAAAGGCGAGGATGTTCAGATCGAAGCCATCCAAGCCAAGCAGGGCGGCGAAGACGAAACCCCGACCGCATCCGAATTTCGGGGCCGGCTGGGGCTTCTCAGCGGTGGAACGATATTTCTGGATTCCAATTCAGGTTTGATCCGCCCTGATGAGGGCACGGCAACTTTTGTCGGCGACGTGGTGATTACCACTGCCGACGGGCTTCAAGTCACGACTGACCTGCTCAACACGTCGCTGGACGAAATCCGGGGCGACACGCCGGGGCGGGTGAACGGAACCGGGCCGATCGGCAATTTTTCCGCCGGACGCATGACCTTTGGGACTGAAAAAAAGGACGGACCGGTCCATATTGTTTTTACAGACGGCGTGAAGCTGGTATACGAGCCTGAAAAAGCAGAAAGATAACCTGTGTTCGATTTTCGTTTTGTTCCTTTGTGCCTTGCTCTGTTTGCAGGTGCCGTAACCGCGACTGCGCAGGAGGCGCAGGTGGCTTTTGGTTCTGCAAATGCCGACCCGAGCCTTCCGGTCGAGGTCACATCCGAAATATTGAACGTCAACCAGGAGGACGGTTCTGCCGAATTCCTCGGAAATGTCGTCGTCATTCAGGGCGAAATGCGGCTGACCGCTGAACGGGTTCTCGTGATCTACAACGAGGAACGCTCGGCGATTGAACGGATGGAAGCCACCGAGAATGTTGTTCTGGTCAGCCCGCCGGATGCGGCAGAGGGCGATTGGGCGGAATACACGATAGATTCCGGTGTGATCGTCATGAAAGGCAATGTCCTGCTGACGCAAGGCCCCAGCATCATCAGCGGCGATCAGATGAACGCCAATCTGACAACGGGCACAGCGACCATGACCGGGCGCGTCAAGACGATCCTTCAGCAGGGAAACAACTGATGGCGCGACCCGACCTGTCAGTGGCCGAAGGCAATTCCGGGCTGCGCATCGAGAAACTGCGGAAATCCTACCGTAAGAAAACGGTGATCCGCGATGTATCGATGACACTGGACCGGTCCGAAGTCGTTGCCCTGTTGGGACCCAACGGGTCGGGTAAGACCACGACCTTTTATTCCGTGGCGGGGCTTGTTTTCCCAGAGGCCGGCAAAGTCACGATTGACGGCCAGAATGTTACGACGTTGCCGATGTACCGGCGTGCGCGGATGGGCATCGGTTACCTGCCGCAGGAGATGTCGATCTTTCGCGGCATGAGCGTCGAAGACAATATCGCCGCGGTGCTGGATATCACGGTTCCTCATGCTCACAGGCGGAAAGAACGGCTGGAAGAGCTGTTGTCGGATTTCTCGATCGAACATCTGCGCCGCGCGCCTGCTCTTGCCCTTTCCGGCGGTGAGCGCCGCCGCGTTGAGATAGCGCGATGTTTGGCCGCAGACCCGAAATATCTTTTGTTGGACGAACCATTTGCGGGTGTTGACCCGATCAGCGTCGGCGATATCCGGCATCTGGTTGCCGACCTAAAAAAACGGGGGATCGGTGTTCTGATCACCGACCATAACGTGCGGGAAACGCTGGAAATTGTCGACCGGGCCTATATCCTGCATGACGGGCAGGTTCTGATGTCGGGCACACCAGACGAGGTCGTCGAGAACGAGAATGTCCGCCGTGTCTATCTTGGCGAAAACTTCCGTATTTCATAGGCTTGTTATGGTCTGCGTCGGATGCATGGCGGAAATCGCGTATATACACACCTGTTTTGATTGACTCTTCCCTCGTCTCTTGCCTCAATTGTCCCATGGCATTTACCCGGTTCCAGTCTGGAGATCGTTGTCCCTTCGTTGAAGGGCTGGAGTTAAGACAACCGCGGAAAGTGTCTCGACCCCCCACCCGATAAAAACAAGTTCGTCGCGTAACGTGACGTCAGAATGGGTGTGAATTGTGAAGGAGATCACATGCGTTACCAAATCAGCGGAAAACAGATCGACATCGGTGCGGCGCTTCAGACTCACGTGCAGACCGAATTGGGCGAGGTTGTGGGTAAATATGCCCAGCGGCCTACCGATGCCAACGTCGTCTTTTCCCGTTCAGCGCATGAATATGTATGCGAAACAACAGTGCACCTGTCCACCGGGCTGACCGCTCAGGCCAAGGCGCATGCAACCGAAATTTATGCGGCGTTCGAGGCATGCTGCGACAAAATGGAAACACAACTGCGGCGCTATAAGCGTCGTTTGAAGGACCACCACAAGGATCGGTCCGAGCCGGTTGAACTCTTTGGAGCGTCCTCTTATATCCTCGCTTCTGATGAATCGGACGCGGCCGATGAACCCGAATCGCTGCAGCCCATGATTGTGGCTGAGATGGAAACAAAAATCCCATCTTTGAGCGTTGGTGAAGCCGTGATGCAAATGGAACTTGCCGGTGCCCCGGTGCTGGTGTTCAGAAATGAGAACAAGGATGGATTGAACGTCGTGTATCGTCGCGAAGACGGTAACATCGGCTGGATTGATCCTTAACAGGCAAGGATACGGGGCCGCACCCGCCGACGCGGGTGCCGTGCCTATGGAGCGTGATCATGGAGCTTTCGAGCATACTGAAGCCCGAAGCAGTACGTGTACTATCCGCCGCTTCCAGCAAGAAGCGGTTGTTTCAGGAAATCGGCGATGTCGCAGCCGCCAATCTGGGCCTCGATTCTCAGGCCGTCGTCGACTGTCTGCTCGAACGGGAAAGCCTTGGCCCGACGGGCGTGGGGCATGGCGTTGCGCTTCCGCACGCGCGGTTGCCCGAGCTTGATTCGGTTTCGGGCGTATTCGTCATGCTGGAAAAGCCCATCGACTTTGGATCGGTTGACCGTCAACCCGTGGACATTGCCTTTGCACTTTTTGCGCCGGAAGAGGCCGGCGTCGATCATCTCAAGGCGCTGGCCCTTGTGTCACGCACGCTGAGGGACACCTCGGTGTGCACCAAGCTTCGGGCGAACCCCGATCCGGTCAAGCTTTATGCGATCCTGACCGAAGCGCAGTCCATGCAAGCAGCGTAATCAGAAAAAAAGCCCCCGGATTTCGGGGGCTTTTTTGTGTGTACGGTGATCGGGGTCAGCCGCCGGTTCCCATTTCCAGCGTCCACCAGATTTTCCCGCCTTTTTCCTGATGCCAGGCGAACCCCATCTGCGTGGCCTTGGGGTCCATGATCACGGCGCGCGGTCCGGGTTCCTGCATCCAAGCGGCAAGGGTTTCGGTTTCGGTTTCGTAGGTCTCGGAAATTGCTTCACCGAGGAACGTGCCGAAATATCCGACCCGTGCAGCCCGATCGATCGGAGAGGAGCCGTCGGACCCGAAGTGCCAGGGCCGGTTCTGTCTGGCCATGTCCTTGGAATGGGTCGCCGCTGCTGCGTTCAGCTGCGAGTTCAGCTGGACAGGCTGCAATCCTTGGGCCTGACGCAGGGCATTGACCGAATCAACCATACGGAACTGCAACTTTTCCGGGTTGCCGCGAATTTTGTAGACCGTGGGCAGCGGGCGACCGTCTGCACCGATGGTCGTGGTGCCGGTGTCTGTACATGCCGCCAGCGCGACAAAGCAAATCAAGAGTAAAGAAACGATACGCGTCATGATCGACCTGGTTATTGTGTCATTACAGGGCATAGCGCGCCTGACAGCTCTGAGCAAACGCGCAATAGCCTAAACTTGCGTGATTCTGCCGGTTTGATTTGCGACTGAAGCATTCTGGCAATAGAATGTCACGGATTTCAGACCTCACTTGAACACAGGACCCGTTGTCATGGTCAAAAAGCGCATTCAAACGTCCACACGCAGGGGTTTTCTGGCTGGGGCCACCGCGACGCTGGCAACCCCCGCACTGGCGCAGTACATCCCCGGTGATCCGCTGCGTCCTGCACCCGAACCCGAGCCTTCGGTGCGCCGCAACGTATCGGGTTTCCGGGCGCTGGATTGGCAGCCGTACTTTTCGAACACCAGAAACGGTGCCATTCTGGTCGATACCGTGTCGCGCGCGCTGCACTATTGGTCAGATGATCAAAGTATATACAAACTCTACCCTTCATCGGTTCCCCTGACCGAGGAACTGACCCGCCGGGGGCGTACCAGCGTAATCAGAAAGGTTGAAGGGCCCAGCTGGTCTCCGACACCGTCCATGAAAAAGCGAAACCCGGAATGGCCTGACTATATCCCTCCGGGGCCGGATAACCCGCTGGGAACACATGCTTTATACCTGAGTTGGAAGTACTATCGCATTCACGGAACGCACGATACGCGAAAAATCGGACGCCGGTCGTCGAATGGCTGTATCGGTCTGTTCAACGAAGACATTGCCGAGCTGTTCTCGATGGCGAAGGTCGGCACGCAAGTGTTGCTAATTTGACGACATTTTCGTGTGGGAACCCGCTTAGCGGTCAAGTTGCAATTGCATTCCAGCGTCAATGCTGATTAGAAAAAACCACGAGGTAAGTCTTAGATGTGTGGTTCCGGGCATTGGAACTGCGCAAATTCTGGAGGTTAATATGAAGAAACTCGTTCTCGCTGCTGCACTGACTGCTGCTGCTTCGACCGCTTATGCTGGTAACCTGGAAGAGCCGGTTGTTGAAGCACCTGTTGTTGTAGAAGAAACTCAGGGTTCGTCGCAGGGCATCCTGCTGCCGCTGATCCTGCTGGTCGTTGTTGCTGCTGCTGTTGCTGCAAGCTAATCCGACACGGAATTCATGAAAAAGGCGGTGGAGCAATCCACCGCCTTTTTTATTTTCCCAAGGCTGTGCAGGTCAGTCCAGCCAGCCGCGCAAGTTTTCTTCGATCACTGTGCCCAATGCAGCTATGTGCGCCGCATCGTCATTGAGACATGGAATATAGGTGAAGGTTTCGCCGCCCGCTTCTTCGAAGCTCTCCTTGATCTCTTCGTTGATCTCTTCCAGCGTTTCGATGCAGTCGGCCGAGAAAGCCGGCGCGATGACCGCTATGTTCTTTTTGCCCTGTTTGGCCAAATCCGCCACATGATCCACTGTATAGGGTTTCAGCCATTCCTCGGGGCCGAATCGCGACTGGAACGTTGAAACCAGTTGATCGTCAGACCATCCCAGCCGTTCCTTCAGCAGCCGTGTCGTCTTGGCGCACTGGCAATGATAGGGGTCACCCTGTTGCAGATACCGTTCCGGCATCCCGTGATACGAGCAGACCAGAATATCGGGTTTTGTCTCCGCCGCTGCATAAGCACGTTCAACGGATTGCGCCAGAGCGTCGATATAGGCGGGTTGGTCGAAATAGGCCGGTACGGTTCGCGTGGCAGGCTGCCAGGCCTCATCCATCAGTGCACGAAAGAACTGGTCATTGGCGGTGGCCGTGGTTGCGCCCGCGTATTGTGGGTAAAGCGGGAAAAACAGAATACGGTCACAGCCCGCGGCAACCATCTCGCGCACTTTGGACTTTGTTGACGGGTTGCCGTAGCGCATGCAGAAATCGACCATCACCTGATCCCCGTACCGATCCTGCATCGCATCGCGCAGCTTGGCAGTCTGGTCCTTGGTGATCGTCATCAGCGGGCTTTCGCCCTTTTCATGGTTCCAGATCGATTTATAGGCTTCACCCGAACTGAATGGCCGTTTGCTGAGGATGATCCCCTGAAGAATCGGTTGCCATTTCCATTTCGGATAGTCGATGACCCGCTGATCCGACAGAAACTCGTTCAGATAGCGACGCATCGGCCAATAGGTGTAATTGTCCGGTGTGCCCAGATTGGCCAGCAAAATGCCAACACGGCCCATCTTGACCTTGGGATGGTCGGCAGGGGCATGAGCGGGACGGGTGGCATCAAACATTTGAGCATTCCTGAGTTTTCGTGTTCCGACCTGAGATAAAGGGATTTGGTTGCGCGTCAATCCGGCAGTTTGCCCTCTTTCGTGCGCAGGGCATCTGCCAGGCGCATTTGGGCTGAACCCGGGCGCAGCGGCTTTGGTTGGCTGTCATCGGGGGACCAACCGGTCAGGCAAATCAGTTCGAAGGTTGCGGTAAGACGGCCTGTTCCCGTCGAAAAGTGATCCGAATAGACGCGCTGTGCGGCTTCGAACACTCTGCGTCGGGTCGGGCATTTCAACCGGGCAGCCAGAGCGTTGGTCTCACCCATATCCCTCAGATCATGCATCAGGTGCCAGATATCGCGGTATTCTGCCGTCAGCGGTACGGCATCGGCCACTGGCAATGCCAGACCGGCCCGTTGCAGCAACCCACCCAGATCGCGCAGTTCGGCCATGGGGGCGATGCGGGGGCTGAGCCCGCCCGTGACTTCGATTTCGGCCTGACCCAGTGCGGCGCGCAATTCGTGAAGGGTTTCACCCCCAAGGCATAGAACAAGAACCAGCCCATCCGGTTTCAAAGCTCTTTTGCATTGGATCAACTGGCCGACCGGGTCATTGGCGCAGTGCAGCGCCATCGCATGAACTATCAGATCATGCGCACCGGGTTGCAGCGACAGCACATCGTCATCCGCGACAATGGCGGCATCCGGAAAAATGTCCGCCCAAAGCTGTGGGAAAGGGGTCACAACCGCAGGTGCCGTAAAGGCTCTGTTAACCATGGAGAGCCGATCCTGAACCTCATCAATGGCGGCGCGGTGCAAGAACAGGGCGTCGTCCTTCGCGCGGGCGCGATGATGCAGAATGGCGTTACGGTCGAAAAGAGAGGGTGCGGTGGGCTCGGGCAGTTTCATAGGTCGCAAGTATCGCATTGCGCAGCGGATTCAAACTGCCCTTGCACTGATCTACCCGCCGCGTTGCATGGGCTGCGGAGAGCTGACGGAATCCGATTTCGGCCTGTGTGGGGCGTGTTGGCGGGATACGCCGTTCATCGGTGGCACGGTTTGCGAAAGCTGTGGTGTGCCCGTGATCGGAAGTGCAGACAGGTTCCGGACCGAGTGCGACGATTGTCTGAAAACCCCTCCGCGCTGGAACGCGGGCCGCGCTGCGCTGATGTATGATGGGAAGGCGCGGTCACTTGTTCTGGCCTTGAAACATGGTGACCGGACTGAACTGGCCCGCCCCGCTGCGCGTTGGATGGCGCAGGCCGGGCGCGAGCTGTTGCGTCCCGGGATGGTGATTGCTCCGGTGCCGTTGCATTGGTCACGCCTGCTGAAACGGCGATACAATCAGTCTGCGCTGCTGGCACGCAACCTGGGGCGAGAAACCGGGTTGGACTGCGTGCCAGATCTGCTGGTGCGCAAACGGAGGACCCCGGTGATGGACGGAAAGACCGCGCGGGAAAGGGGCGAAGCCTTGGCAGGCGCAATTGACGTCCACCCAAGGCGGGCACTGCATTTGAAGGGGCGCGATGTCCTGCTGGTGGATGACGTGATGACATCCGGCGCGACGCTGGCGGCGTGCACTCGTGCGTGTCAGGCCGCAGGGGCAAATCATATTTTCGTGTTGGCACTGGCGCGCGTTGCCAAGGATGCCTAATTCGCCCAAGATCGCACGAAACCCAAAGGGACCGGAACATGAAGCCCGTAGAAATCTATACCTCGCCGCTCTGTGGTTTTTGCCACGCGGCCAAACGTCTGCTGAAGCAGAAAGGCGTTGAGTTCAAGGAAGTTGACATTCTGATGCACCCCAAACGCAAGCCCGAGATGATCCAGCGTGCAGGTGGCAAACGCACCGTGCCTCAGATTTTCATCGGGACACAGCATGTGGGCGGCTGCGACGACCTTTACGAGCTGGAGCGGCAAGGCAAGCTTGACCGTCTGCTTGCGGCCTGATGAAGACCGCGCTGCTGCAAATCACCTCGTCGGATGATCCGGTCGAAAACCTGGACATGGTGCGCGCCATGGCGGCCGACGCGGCAGGGCAGGGCGCGCGGTTTATCCTGACGCCAGAGGTCACGAATTGCGTGTCAAACAGTACGACGCGGCAAAACGAGGTTCTTCAGCACGAAGAAGACGACATCACCTTGGCCGGCCTGCGGGCTCAGGCCGCCCGACTGGGCGTGTGGGTGTTGATCGGGTCACTGGGGATCAAGACTCATGACGCTGACGGGCGGTTTGCCAACCGGTCTTTCATGATCGATCCGCAAGGTCGGATCGTGGCGCGTTACGACAAGATCCATATGTTCGACGTGCAGGTCACCGAGACCGAGACGTTCCGCGAATCAAAGAACTACCGCCCCGGCGAAAAGGCGGTCATAGCCGAAACTGATTTTGGCAAAGTGGGTTTGACCATCTGTTATGACATCCGGTTTCCGTACCTGCATGCGGCTTTGGCGCAGGCAGACGCGCGAATCCTGACCGTTCCGGCAGCGTTTTCACCTGTTACGGGCGCCGCGCATTGGGAATCGCTGTTGCGGGCCCGGGCGATTGAGACAGGCTGTTGGGTCTTGGCCCCCGCGCAAACGGGGGAACACCCATCAACGCGCGGAAAGACGCGTTTTACCCATGGGCACAGCATGGTCGTCGACCCGTGGGGAAAGGTGCTGATCGACGCAGGTACCGATCCGGGCATTCACATTTTCGATTTGGATGATAGTTCTGTGACAGAGGCACGCCGCCGCGTGCCGTCGTTGACACACACCCGGTCTTTCACTGGACCCTGACAGAATTGAACAATGACGGAAGACACCAACGCCCTTGCGGTCACGCTGTTCAGCGAGATCCTGACCGCGGATCAGTTGTTGCGCAACCGGCTCAGCCGGGTGCTGCCCAAGGGTATGGAAATTTCGCATTTCTCGGTGCTGAATCATCTAGTTTTCGTCGGGGACGAACGTAGCCCGGCGCAACTGGCCAACACATTCCACGTGACCCGTGGCGCGATGACCAATACTTTGGCCAAGCTGGAATGGGCCGGGTACATCCACATCCGCCCCGACTGGGACGACGCCCGCCGCAAGATGGTGGCGATCAGCCCCGCAGGTCGACGGGCGCGGGATCAGGCGATTTCCTCGATTGCCCCGCTGATCAACCGCGTGGTCGGAGAGCTCGGGCCGGAGCGGGTCCGCAGCGCCCTGCCGGTGCTTCGGGACTTGCGCATGCAGTTGGAGGGGGAATAACTCCCTACTGTGGCTTCACGCTCGCCGTCACGTAGTTCACGCTCAAGTCCCGATCCGAGATGGACCAGCTCCAAAGGATCGGGTTGAACACGAACCCCTTGCGGTCCACCGGGTCCAGCCCGGCCTGACGCAGCAGGTCAAACAGCTCGTCCGGCGTAATGAACTTGTTCCATTCATGCGTGCCGCGCGGCAGCCAACGCATGACGACCTCGGCCCCGAAAATCGCCATGGCGTAGGATTTCGGGTTGCGGTTGATGGTTGAACAAATCTCCAACCCGCCGGGTTTGAGCAAGTGACGCGTGGCGGTCAGATAGGACAGGGGATCAGCCACGTGTTCGACCACTTCCATGTTCAGCACAACATCGAATTGCTCACCGGCAGCGGCCATGTCCTCGGCCGTGGTATGGCGATAGTCGATCTTCAGCCCGGACTGTTCAGCGTGAATGCGCGCCACGGGCAGATTGCGTTCCGCGGCGTCGGCGCCCACAACGTCGGCCCCAAGACGCGCCATTGGTTCGCTCAGCAGCCCGCCGCCGCAACCGATATCCAGCAGGCGCAGGCCTTCCAACGGAATAGGCGACTTTAGGTCGCGATCGAATTCTCCGGCGATCTGCTGCGTTATATAGTCCAGCCGGCACGGGTTAAGCATGTGCAATGGTTTGAATTTTCCGTGCGGGTCCCACCATTCCGCGGCCATCGCCTCGAATTTTGCGATCTCGGACGGGTCCACCGTGTTCGGATGCGCTTGCATTCCTGTCTCCGTGTGCTCTTTTACGCTTAAGGACTATATAGGGCGATAATGGACAAGTACCCGGACCAAAAGCGCGCAGTTCAATATCTGTACCCGCCGATCGACCCTTTCGACCAGCGGATGGTCGATATGGGCGATGGGCACCGTATTTATGTGGAACAATGCGGTAATTCTGACGGCATACCCGTCGTGATCCTGCACGGGGGGCCGGGTGGGGGGTGCAGCCCGGCCATGAGGCGATACTTCGATCCACAGGCCTACAGGGTGATTCTGTTTGACCAGCGCGGATGTGGCCGGTCGCGCCCCACCGCCTCGGTCGAGGACAACACGACGTGGCATCTGGTGGCCGACATAGAGCGGCTGCGCAAACTCTTCGAGATCGAAGAATGGATCGCTTTTGGCGGAAGCTGGGGGGCGACTCTGGCGTTGATCTATGCCCAGACCCATCCCGATCGCGTCAGTCGATTGGTGTTGCGCGGGGTGTTCCTTGCGACTCAGGTCGAGCTTGACTGGTTTTACGGCGGCGGCGCCGGGCGGTTCTGGCCCGAGCAATGGCAGAAATTCACCTCGCTGCTGCCCGAGGTTGAACTGGACGACACCATTGCCGCCTATAACAAACGTCTGTTTTCGGGCGACCGCGCGACAGAGATCCTGTATGCGCGGGCCTGGTCGCATTGGGAAAACGCGCTGGCCTCGATCCACACCAACGGATCGGTTGGCGAAAGCCCCGGCGAATACGCGCGCACCTTTGCGCGGCTCGAGAATCACTATTTCTCCAACAAGGCGTTTCTGGAAACGGACGGGCAGATTCTGGATCAGATGGACCGGATCGCGCATATCCCCGGCCATATCGTGCAGGGGCGCTATGACATGATCTGCCCGCCGCAAGCCGCGTGGTCGCTGGCGGAACGCTGGCCGAATGCCGAACTGAAAATGGTTCGTCAGGCGGGGCACGCCCTGTCCGAGCCGGGCATCAGCGCGGAACTGGTGCGAATCATGGACCGTGTGGCGGAGGGTGTCGCATGACCCGCATCGATCGCCGTGCTCTCTTTGCCTCTGGTGCCGCTGCCGCATTGCTGGCGGCGACAGGAGCATCCCTTGCCGGTACGCCCAAGAAAGGCGGGACATTGCGTCTGGCCGTTCCGCGCGATGACAGCCTCGAGCAAGTGGCGCGTGGGGCCGTTTTCGACACAATGACTGAAATCGCCCCGGATAGTACGTTGCGCGGTGAGCTTGCGACCGGCTGGCAAACCGACGCAGACGCACGGGTCTGGAACTTTGATCTGCGTGATGACGCGGTCTTTCACGATGGCGAACCGTTGCAGATTGCCGATGTCCTGGCCGTTCTGGCCGAAATCGGAAGGCCCGAGGCGCTTGCCCCCAACCGCCTGCGGCTGGAACTTGCCGAGGCAAATCCCGGATTGCCTTTCCTGTTGGCCGACAGCCGCTTTGTCGTTGCGCGCGCCGGTGAAACCGTATCCCCGTTGCGCAAGGCCAACGGCACCGGCTGCTATCGTGTCGAACGGGCAGAAGATGGCCGCCATTTTCTGGGCCGCCGTGTCGAGGGGCATTACAAAGAGGGTCAGGCCGGATGGGCTGACGCGTTTGAGGTCATTGTAATCCCGGACCCTGCCGTGCGGGCCGAGGCGCTGCGGGACGGGTATGTCGATATCGCGGCGCTTCCGGATCGGGCCGGAATGCGAGGCACGCGCGGTGTCCGGTTCCACCCGTCCGAGGCCGACATGGCCCTTGCCGTATCGAATGCTGTCGGGATGCCGCGGCAGATTGCCGGGAATGGTGCGCTGGACGATGGCCGCATCGCCGAACGGTGGTGGATGGTGTAAATCCGAATGCGAATCCCTCGGGGGGTTGCAGACTCGGGCCATCCTGCGTATATGCAGTTTCAACAGCGGCGCGTTGGACTTCTGGTCCAAGGCTCCACCGGAAAATTCGACGGGCCGCGCGCCCGTTTTTTTGTGCCCGACTGACAGGGTAGAGTACCAGATGACAAACGACCTGATAGCAAAAGCTGCCATTGACCGGCGACTGGCCGAGATCATCACGCCCGTGATCGAGGATCTGGGCTATGAGCTGGTCCGCATCCGCCTGATGAGCGGCAAGCAGACCACGCTTCAGATCATGGCCGACAAGCCCGATGGCGGTATCGAAGTGGATGATTGCGCCGAAATTTCCAACGCGGTCAGCGCCACGCTGGATGTCGAGGACCCAATCCTTGATGCCTATACGCTCGAGGTGTCCAGCCCCGGCATCGACCGCCCTCTGACCCGTCTGAAGGATTTCGAGACCTTCGAAGGGTATGAGGCCAAGATCGAGACCGCCGAACTGATTGACGGCCGCCGACGCTTCAAGGGCGAATTGGCCGGGATCGAAGGGGACGAGGTTCTGATCAACATCCCCGAGGGGGATGAAACCATCACCATCGGTCTGCAATTCGACTGGCTGAGCGATGCCAAGCTGGTCCTGACCGATGACCTGATCAAGGAAATGCTGCGCCAGCGCAAGGATGCCGGCGCCCTGAACGAAAACGCTTTCGACGAGATTGAGACCGAAGGGTCCGAAGAGGAGACGAACTGATGGCAATCACCTCAGCAAACCAGCTGGAGCTGTTGCAGACCGCCGAGGCCGTGGCCCGCGAAAAGATGATCGACCCCGGCCTGGTTGTCGAAGCGATGGAGGAATCGCTCGCCCGTGCCGCCAAGAGCCGCTACGGCGCCGAGATGGACATCCGCGTCAGCATCGACCGCAAGACCGGCAAGGCGACGTTCACCCGTGTTCGCACGGTGGTCGAAGATGACGAGCTTGAAAACTATCAGGCCGAAATGACCGTCGAGCAGGCAAAGCAGTACATGGAATCGCCCGAGGTTGGCGACGTCTTCGTCGAAGAAGTTCCGCCGGTTGAAATGGGTCGGATTGCGGCTCAGTCCGCCAAGCAGGTCATCCTGCAAAAAGTGCGCGAAGCCGAGCGCGACCGTCAGTACGAAGAATTCAAGGATCGCGCGGGCACCATCATCAACGGTGCGGTCAAGCGCGAAGAGTTTGGCAATGTCATCGTCGATCTGGGCGGTGCCGAGGCGGTTCTGCGCCGCAACGACAAGATCGGCCGCGAAAGCTATCGCCCGAATGACCGGGTGCGCGCCTATATCAAAGAGGTTCGCCGCGAAGTGCGTGGCCACCAGATTTTCCTGTCGCGCACCGCGCCGGAATTCATGGCTGAGCTGTTCAAGATGGAAGTACCGGAAATCTATGACGGCATCATCGAGGTCAAGGCCGTGGCCCGTGACCCCGGTTCGCGCGCCAAGATCGCTGTGATCTCGTATGACGGCTCGATCGATCCTGTCGGGGCCTGCGTTGGTATGCGTGGCAGCCGTGTTCAGGCCGTTGTGAACGAGCTTCAGGGTGAAAAGATCGACATTATCCCGTGGAACGAAGATCAGCCGACCTTCCTGGTGAACGCGTTGCAGCCTGCCGAGGTTTCCAAGGTGGTTCTGGACGAAGAAGCCGGCAAGATCGAGGTCGTCGTGCCCGAAGAACAATTGTCGCTGGCCATCGGTCGCCGCGGTCAGAACGTGCGTCTGGCCAGCCAGCTGACCGGTCTGGACATCGACATCATGACCGAAGCCGAAGAATCGGCCCGCCGTCAGAAGGAATTCGAAGCCCGTACCAAACTGTTCATGGACAGCCTGGATCTGGATGAATTCTTTGCTCAGCTGCTGGTCTCGGAAGGCTTCACCAACCTCGAAGAGGTTGCCTATGTCGAGATCGAGGAACTGCTGGTCATCGACGGCGTTGACGAAGGTACCGCGCAGGAACTGCAAACCCGCGCCCGCGAGTTCCTGGAAGCACAGGCCAAGGCGGCACTGGATGCGGCGCGTGAATTGGGGGCCGAGGACAGTCTCATTGAATTCGAAGGCCTGACACCCCAGATGGTGGAGGCGCTGGCCAGGGACGACGTGAAGACTCTGGAAGACTTTGCAACTTGCGCCGACTGGGAACTGGCCGGTGGCTGGACGACCGTCGATGGTGAGCGTGTCAAGGATGACGGTGTATTGGAGCCTTTCGGCGTAACGCTGGAAGAGGCGCAAGATATGGTCATGACGGCGCGTATCCTGCTGGGTTGGGTTGATCCGGCCGAGCTGGAACAGGCGGAAGAAGACGCCGACGGCGACGCAGCAGACGAGGAGGTCGAGGCCTGATCTCGGGCTTCGAGTGGCGTGTATGAGTCGCGGTGGCGCCCATAAGGATCGGTCCGACGGACCCGAGCGCAAGTGCATCGCCACGGGCGAGGTGCAGCCCAAATTCGGGTTGATCCGCTTTGTGGCGGGGCCGGACGGTCAGGTTTTTCCGGATGTCGCGGCGAAATTGCCCGGGCGGGGGGTCTATGTGGCGGCGGATCGTGCCGCCCTGGACAAGGCCGTTGGCAAGAAACTGTTTGCGCGGGGGTTCAAGGCGCAGGTGTCTGTGCCGAAGGACCTGGCGGAAAAGGTTGAACAGCAGATCGCGCGGCGCGTTGTCGAGCTGCTCAGCCTGGCGCGCAAGTCCGGCGACGCGGTTGCCGGGTATGAAAAGGTCAAGACGTGGCTGGACCGGGAAGAGGCGCAGGTGCTGATTCAGGCCGCTGATGGATCGGGGCGCGGCAAGTCCAAACTGAGCACGCCGCACTTCGGGAAATACATAGGTTGGCTGACGGCAGACGAATTAGGACAGGCATTTGGGCGCCAAACGGTGATTCATGCGGCCTTGGCCTCTGGCGGACTCGCCAAACGTGTTGTAGAGGAAGCGCAGCGCCTGCGTGGCTTGCGCGAAACGGATGACGGCGGCAGGGGCCGCGCGGAAGGGTAAGTAGCTTTATGAGCGATAATGACGGCAAAAAGACATTGGGTCTTCGTGGCGGGGCACGCCCCGGAAATGTGAAACAGAGTTTCAGCCACGGACGCACCAAGAATGTCGTGGTGGAAACCAAACGCAAACGCGTGGTGGTTCCCAAGCCGGGCGCAGCAAAGCCGGGTGGCGGTGCTGCACCTTCGGGTGATCCGTCGCGTCGTCCTGCGGGCATTTCCGATGCGGAAATGGCGCGCCGCATGAAGGCGTTGCAAGCGGCCAAGGCACGCGAAGCCGAAGAGGCCGCAGCGCGCGAGGCTGCTGAAAAGGCGCGCGAAGAAGAGCGCGCACGCCGCCGTGCGGAACAGGAAGCCAAAGAACGCGAACAGCGCGAAGCCGAAGAGCGTGCGCGTCAGAAGGCTGAGGAAGAAGAACGCAAGCGCAAAGAGGCGGAAGAAGCTGCCAAACGCGCCGCTGCCGCGCCCGCACCGGAAGAGCCCAAAGCGGCTCGCGCCCCGGCCAGCAAACCTGCGCCGGCAGCCACACCGCGCAAACAGGATCGCGAACGTGAGCAGCGTGGCCGTGGCAAGGGTCGTGACGACAACCGCCGTTCGGGCAAGCTGACTCTGGGTCAGGCGACCGGTGGCGAAGGCAACCGTCAGCGCTCGATGGCCGCGATGAAGCGCAAGCAGGAGCGTGCGCGTCAGAAAGCCATGGGCGGTGCCGTTGAACGGGAAAAGGTGATCCGCGACGTACAGCTGCCCGAGGCGATCATGGTCTCGGAACTGGCCAACCGTATGGCCGAGCGTGTGGCTGACGTGGTCAAATCGCTGATGCAGATGGGCATGATGGTCACGCAGAACCAGACCATCGACGCAGACACCGCGGAACTGATCATCGAAGAATTTGGCCACAAGGTCACTCGCGTATCCGATTCGGATGTTGAAGACGTCATCAAAGAGGTCGAAGACAGCGAAGACGATCTGCAGCCGCGTCCGCCGGTCATCACCATCATGGGTCACGTTGACCACGGCAAGACCTCGCTGTTGGACGCAATCCGCGACGCGCGCGTTGTGGCGGGTGAGGCCGGTGGCATCACCCAACATATCGGCGCGTATCAGGTGAAAACCGATGGCGGCACCACGCTGACCTTCCTCGACACTCCGGGCCACGCGGCGTTTACGTCGATGCGCTCGCGCGGCGCTCAGGTTACGGATATCGTGGTTCTGGTCGTCGCGGCTGACGACGCGGTGATGCCGCAGACGATCGAAGCGATCAACCACGCAAAAGCGGCCGAAGTGCCGATGATCGTGGCAATCAACAAGGTCGACAAGCCGGATGCAAACCCGGACAAGGTGCGCACCGATCTGCTGCAGCACGAAGTGATCGTTGAGAAAATGTCCGGTGACGTCCAGGATGTCGAAGTGTCCGCAATCACGGGTCAGGGTCTGGACGAATTGCTGGAAGCCATCGCGCTTCAGGCCGAGATTCTGGAACTGAAAGCAAACCCGAACCGCGCCGCCCAAGGTGCCGTGATCGAGGCGCAGCTGGACGTGGGTCGTGGCCCGGTTGCCACGGTTCTGGTTCAGAACGGCACGCTGCGTCAGGGCGATATCTTCGTTGTAGGTGAGCAGTACGGTAAGGTCCGTGCGCTGATCAATGACAAGGGTGAGCGCGTCAAGGAAGCTGGCCCCTCGGTTCCGGTCGAGGTTCTGGGCCTGAACGGTACGCCCGAAGCGGGCGACGTTCTGAACGTGACCGAGACCGAAGCGCAGGCCCGTGAAATCGCCGCTTATCGCGAACAGGCCGCCAAGGACAAACGCGCCGCGGCAGGTGCCGCGACCACCCTTGAACAGCTGATGCAGAAGGCCAAGGAAGACGAGAACGTGGCCGAGCTGCCGATTCTCGTCAAAGCCGATGTGCAGGGTTCTGCCGAAGCTATCGTTCAGGCGATGGAAAAGATCGGCAACGACGAAGTGCGCGTGCGCGTGCTGCACTCGGGCGTGGGTGCGATCACCGAGACGGATGTTGGTCTGGCGGAAGCCTCCGGCGCGCCGGTCTTTGGCTTCAACGTCCGTGCCAACGCATCGGCGCGGAACACGGCGAACCAAAAGGGTGTCGAGATCCGCTACTACTCGGTGATCTATGACCTAGTCGACGACGTGAAAGCGGCCGCGTCCGGCCTGCTGAGCGCCGAGATCCGCGAAAAGTTCATCGGCTATGCCGAAATCCGCGAAGTCTTCAAGGTTACCGGTGTCGGCAAGGTTGCCGGGTGTCTGGTGACCGAAGGTGTTGCCCGCCGTTCGGCAGGCGTTCGCCTGCTGCGCGACAACGTAGTGATCCACGAAGGCACGCTGAAGACCCTGAAGCGCTTCAAAGACGAAGTGGCCGAGGTCCAGTCGGGTCAGGAATGTGGTATGGCGTTCGAGAACTACGACGATATCCGCCAGGGCGACGTGATCGAGATTTTCGAGCGCGAAGAAGTTACCCGCACCCTGGATTGATCCCAAGCGGGACGGACACAAAAAAACAGCGGCACCGATCGGGCCGCTGTTTTTGTTTGAAAAATGCCTCATTGCGTGTCGGGCTGGAATGTCCCGGAATGCAGGATGATGTCGAAATGGTGCATTCCGTGTTTCAAGGCAAAGCTGACCGAGTGCCCGGCCTTGCGCAGCCGTTCCGCATAGTCGCGGCTTTGACGAATGAATTCGCCGGTGTCCCGTTCCCCCACTGAAACATGATAGCGGGGGCCCGGTGGGGGCAGGTTGCGGATCGGGGACAGATCGTTCACTTCGACCGGGGTCAGGTGCAGCGGATCATTCACGGATGTCAAACTGATGGGTTCCAGATCATATACACCGCTGATCAGAAGCACGTCACGCACACGCAGCCCGGCGCGGGCCAATGCGCCGGCCGAGGTCGCCATGACCATGCTAGCCAGATGAGCGCCGGCACTGTGCCCTGACAAGGTGATCCGCGTCGGGTCGAATCCCAGTGCCTCGGCCTGTGACGCAAGCCACAGAAGGGCGTCGCGGCATTCGTCGACCATTTGATCCAGCCGCGCATCCGGAGCAAGCGTGTAGTTCAAGGTGGCAAAGGATTGCTCGGCTTCGATCAGCGCCGGGGCCATCATGGCCGATTCGCGCTGGCTGAGATCCTGCCAATACCCACCGTGAATAAAGACATGCAACGGGGCGCCGGCCCCCTTCGCGGGAAAGAAATCCAGCACCTGGGCCGGGGCGTCGGCATAGGCCAGGTTGGCCTGAACGGGCAGCTCGGCACGGGCTTGCGCACTCAGCGTTTGATAGCTGGCCAGATAAGGGGTCAGGTCGCCACCGATCATCGAACTGGGAGAGTACTCCCGCTCCAGTTCGGCTTGTGAAAATCCGCGATACAGCATGGCTCAGCCCTGCCCGCTGTACATCAATTCCGTCCGCACATCATAGAGGTCATGGAAGAACCGCAACTCAAGTGCTTTTCGCAAGAAAGCCACGCCGCTGGAACCTCCGGTACCGGGTTGCATTCCGATCACACGTTCAACCGCCGTGGCGTGGTCAAAGCGCCAGCGTTGAAACAGGCTTTCCACATCCATGAGTTTTTCGGCCAGCGCATACAGATCCCAATACTTGTCCGTGTTGCGGAACACGTCGACCCAGATCTGAACCACGCGCGGATCACCAGAATAGGGTTCAGAGTAGTCCCGCTCGATCAAATCCCTTGGAACGTCGAACCCCTGTCGGGCCAGCATGTGCAACACTTCGTCATACAGGGACGGTTTGGTCAGGGCGGCGTTCAGCATCTCCATCACCTCGGGGTCATGCTCGTGCACTTTCAGGGTCGAGGCATCCTTGTTGCCCAGAATGAACTCGATCTGCCTGTACCCATAGCTTTGAAACCCGGAAGAGTTGCCGAGGGCCTGCCGAAACGTCATATAGTCGGCCGGCGTCATGGTCAGCAGGGTTTCCCAGGCCGCAATCAATTGCCGTTGAATGGCCTTGATGCGGTCGAGGTTTTTCATGGCGGGTCCGAATTCATCTTGTTGCAGGAACCGACGCACCTCGACCAGTTGGTGATGCATCAGTTTCAGCCACAGCTCACTGACCTGATGAATGATGATGAACAGCATCTCGTCAGGTTGTGCGGGGTCCTGAAAGGTTTTTTGCAGGTTCAGCAGCGTCTTCAGTTGCAGGAAGTCGCCATAGCTTTTGCGGTGCGTTTCGGCGAAATCAGTGACTAGGGTGTCTTCGACCCCCCGTTGCAACAGACGATCGTCTTTGTTCTCGCCCATCTCATGCCTCCCTTGTGCAAGTTCTGCACCTGTCTAGGGGCTGAACTTGCAACTTTCCAGCGCGTTAGGTCCAGTCCAGAACAACCTTGCCGGACAGGCCTGATTTCATCGCGGAAAAACCTTTGGCGAAATCATCAACCGCAAAGCGATGCGTGATCACGCGGGACACATCCAGACCGTTTTGCAGCATGGCGATCATCTTGTACCACGTCTCGAACATCTCACGCCCATAAACCCCCTTGATCGTGATCGCCTTGAACACGATGCGCGACCAGTCAACCGGAGATTTGCCCGGTGGAATCCCCAGCAACGCGATCTTTCCACCCATCACCAACGCTTCGACCATCTGGTCCAGGGCGGCTTGCGAGCCGGACATTTCAAGCCCGACATCGAATCCTTCTTTCATCCCAAGCTCGGCGATGACGTCCTGCAAGTCCTCGGTGGATACATCGACAGTCCGCACCGAGGGAACCACATGTTCGGCCAGTTTCAATCGGTCTGCGTTGATGTCGGTGATGACCACGTTACGTGCACCCGCGTGACGAGCGACGGCAGCGGCCATGATGCCGATGGGGCCCGCACCCGTGATCAGAACGTCCTCGCCCAGCAAATCAAAGCTGAGGGCAGTATGCACCGCATTGCCCAGCGGATCGAGGATGGCCCCGATCTCATCCGGTATGTCGTCGGGCAAGGGAACCACGTTGAAGGCAGGCAGTTTCAGGTATTCGGCAAATGCGCCCTGTTCGTTCACTCCAATGCCCCGGGTTCCCGGATCCAGGTGAAACTTTCCGGCGCGGCTCTGACGGCTGTCGGTGGTGATCAGATGGCCCTCGCCCGAGCATCGCTGGCCGATTTCAAGCCCTGTCACGTTGCGCCCGATCTCGACGATCTCTCCGGCAAACTCATGGCCAGTGATCATCGGAACCGGCACGGTATGAGACGCCCATTCATCCCAGTTCCAGATATGGATGTCGGTGCCGCAGATACCCGTCTTGTTGATGCGGATCAGCACATCATCGGGGCCAATTTCGGGGATCGGGGCCTGCACCATCCACAACCCTTCTTCGGGTTTGGATTTTTCCAGTGATTTCATTGTGTTGGGTCGCATATGTTTACTCCCACAAATCGGTCGACAGGTATTTCAGGCCGCTGTCACAGATGACGATGGCGACGCAGCCGCCTTCTTCGGGGCCGCGCAGCAGTTCAATCGCCGCAGCAAGATTCGCGCCTGCCGAATAGCCGGCGAATATCCCCTCGGTCCGGGCCAGAAGCCGGGCGCAGTCCCGCGCGGCCTTCCCCGAAACAGCAAGGTGTCCGGCCAATTGGCTATCCTTCAAATGCACCAGATCATCCATGGCGTAACCGCCGCCCTGAATGGGATGGTCCGGGGTCGAAACCGGCTCACCGGCCAAAGCGCGCGCGCCCGCAGGTTCCACGGCATAGCATCGCACGCCGTGCCGGTTCAGATACTCTGCCGCTCCGGCCAGCGTTCCGCCCGATCCTGCAAAGTCGCAGAATGCCGTGACGGTGCCTTCGGATTCCGCCCAGATCTCGGGCCCGGTCCCGGTTTCGTGGGCTTTAGGGTTTCCCGAATGGCCAAATTGATCCGCACGAAATGCGTTGCGTTCAACTGTGATGCGCTTCGCCTTGACATCGACCAGTTCAAGATCGGCCCCAGAGACTTCGCCGGGTTTGCTGCCGAGGGCCTGGGGCACGATGACAACTTCGGCCCCCAGGGCCCGCATCATACGTGCGCGTTCGACCGAGTTCCCCGCGCTCATGACTGCCACGAACGGGTGCCCCAGAATGCCGCAGACAATCGCCAGGCCGGTGCCCATGTTGCCTGAGGTCAGCTCGACCACCGTCTGCCCCGGTGACAAAGTCCCGTCTGCGCGCGCCGTTTCGATGATGGACTTCGCCGCGCGGTCCTTTTTCGAAAATCCCGGCAGCAAATAGTCAAGCTTGGCGATGATACGCCCGCTCAGCTTCTGCTGGGCACACACGCGCGACAGTTCGACCATGGGGGTGTCGCCGATCACATCGATGACCGATGGAAGGATCATTTGATGACCCCCAGCTCTTTGCCGACCTTGCCAAATGCGGACAGGGCGCGGTCCAGTTCATCCCTGGTCAGAGCCGCATTCATCTGCGTTCTGATCCGCGCTTGCCCGCGTGGGACGACCGGAAAGAAGAAGCCCGAAACATAGACGCCTTCGTCGAACAGCCGTGACGCCATGTCTTGTGCCAGCGTCGCCTCACCCAGCATCACCGGGATGATCGGGTGTTCCCCGGGCAGCAGGTCAAAGCCAAGCTTTTCCAGCCCAGCGCGCCAATACTTGGCGTTTCCAAACAGTTGCGCGCGCAGCATGTCGCCTTCTTCGACCAGGCGGATCGCTTCCAACCCTGCAGCGACGATCGAGGGCGGCAGCGAGTTTGAGAACAGATAGGGCCGCGCCCGCTGCCGCAGCAGGTCGATCACTGGCTGCGGCCCGGCGATATAGCCGCCGATTGCCCCCCCGAGTGCCTTGCCCAAGGTTCCCGTCAGAATATCCACATCGACGCCGAAATGATCGGGTGTGCCAGCCCCGTTCGGCCCCATGAAGCCGGTCGCATGGCAATCGTCCACCATGACAATTGCATCGTATTTATCGGCCAGTTCCCTGATTTTCGGCAGGTTGGCCAGATAGCCGTCCATCGAGAACACGCCATCGGTGGCGATCATGATATGCCGTGCCCCGTCCTCGCGCGCCTGTTTCAGCCAGGCTTCGAGGTCGTTCATGTCATTGTTCATGTAGCGATAGCGCTTGGCCTTGCACAGCCGCACGCCGTCGATGATCGAGGCGTGGTTCAGGCTGTCTGAAATGATGGCGTCTTCCGGTCCCAGCAGAGGTTCAAACAGCCCGCCATTGGCGTCGAAACAGGCGGCAAAAAGGATGGAGTCGTCCTTGTTCAGGAAATTGGCAAGACGTTGTTCCAGTTCGCGGTGAATGTCTTGCGTACCACAGATGAACCGAACCGACGCCATGCCGAATCCTTTGGGTCCCATCGCTTGTGTTGCGGCCTCGATCAGCGCCGGGTGATCCGCCAGACCCAGATAGTTGTTGGCACAGAGGTTGATCACCTGCTTGCCGCCCACAGTGATCTCACCGCCCTGAGGCGAGGTGATCATTCGTTCGCGTTTGTAAAGACCCTCAGATTCGATCTGCGCAAGTGTGTCCGTGATATGGGACAGGAATGCATCTGCCATGGCGACCTCCGTTCAACTGAGTCGCACATCTAACATAGCGGATGAAATTCCCAAATAGGGGAAATTCAATATGAAGGAAAAATATCCGTGAAGGCGGAATTTCGCGGATGTCAGGCGTTTTTTACGATCAGAAATACCCGGGCTGGCCCTTGGGCACAGATGGAATGCGCAATGTCGGCGGCGTATCGGGCCGTGTCTCCCTGGTTCAATTCGGACACCGCGTTGCCTGAAGTGACTTTGACCGCACCTTCCAGCACGGTGAGCTGTTCACGGGCACCGCGGGCGTGGGGTTGGCTGTTCAGGGCCCCGTCCTCGTCAAATTCGATATCATAGACTTCATGCCCCCCGGCCTCTTCCGGTGGTGACAGGATGCGAATTCGGCAGTTCTGCCCCATATTGTCGATGCTGGGCACTTCGGAGTTTCTGAGTACCTCGATCTGGTCCGTGGTCTTTGTGCCCTCCAAGAGACCGGCGAAATCCACTTGCAAGGCGCGTGTCAGGTTCCACAAGGTCGAGATCGTCGGGCTGCTTTCGCCGCGTTCGATCTGACTGACCATGGACCGGGACACACCGCTGAGATTGGCGACAGCTTCCAGGGATAGGCCTTTGGCCCGGCGTGCCTCTTTCAGGCGGGCAGGCAGGAGGTTCAGGATATCGTCTGTGTCTTCCGTCATGACGGAATCCATGGGGGCTGCGCAACGCAATGTCAATTCCCGCCGTGACGGGACGTTTGGGGCGACAGTGCCATTCTGCGCATGCATAATGCAGCGAAATTCAGGAGGAGTAGCTCATGAGCGATATCGTTATTCTCGACGGTGCCCGCACCGCAATTGGCACCTTTGGTGGTGCGCTGGCTTCAACCGCGCCGATTGATCTGGCCACTGTCGCGACCGAAGCGGCGCTTGAGCGATCGGGGGTTGAGGGGGCGCAGATCGGGCATGTTGTGTTCGGTCATGTGATCAACACTGAACCGCGTGACATGTATCTGTCGCGCGTCGCCGCCATGCAGGCGGGC
Source organism: Ruegeria sp. THAF33 (assembly GCF_009363615.1). Taxonomy (NCBI): domain Bacteria; kingdom Pseudomonadati; phylum Pseudomonadota; class Alphaproteobacteria; order Rhodobacterales; family Roseobacteraceae; genus Ruegeria; species Ruegeria sp. THAF33. Next base: position 3,449,332 of record NZ_CP045384.1, read on the forward strand.
ATTCCCAATGGTACGCCGGCCATGAACGTGAACCGCCTGTGCGGATCCGGCGCGCAGGCGATCGTGTCAGCCGTTCAGTCCCTGATGCTGGGCGATGCTGACTTTGCGGTGGCAGGCGGAGCAGAGAGCATGTCACGCAGCCCCTATATCGTTCCGCAGGCGCGCTGGGGTGCAAAGATGGGCGACGTCACCTCGCTGGACATGATGCTGGGCGCGTTGAAATGCCCCTTCGGCACCGGACATATGGGGGTGACGGCCGAAAACGTGGCGGATGAGCATCAGATCAGCCGCGAGCAGATGGATGCGTTCGCATTGGACAGCCAGACACGTGCGGCAGCGGCGATCGAGGCCGGGTACTTCGACAGTCAGATCACTCCGGTACAGGTCAAGGTCAAGCGGGACATGGTCGATTTCAAAGTCGACGAGCATCCAAAGGCGACGACCGCCGAAGCGTTGGCGGGTCTGCGCCCGGTGTTCAAGAAGGACGGGCGTGTGACGGCCGGCAATGCCTCGGGCATCAATGACGGCGCGGCGGCGATGGTGCTGGCGACAGCGGATGCGGCCGAAAGGGCCGGTTTGAAACCGAAGGCGCGTGTGATTGGTTATGCGCATGCAGGTGTGCGGCCGGAAGTCATGGGCATCGGTCCAGTTCCGGCAGTGCAAAACCTGTTGAAGAAGACGGGCCTGTCAGCGGAAGACTTCGACGTGATCGAAAGCAATGAAGCCTTCGCCGCGCAGGCTCTGGCCGTGAATCAGGAGCTTGGATTGGACGCAAACAAGGTGAACCCCAACGGCGGTGCGATTGCGTTGGGGCATCCGGTTGGGGCCACGGGTGCGATCATTACGCTGAAAGCACTGTACGAGCTGGAACGTACCGGCGGATCCAAAGGGTTGATCACCATGTGCATCGGGGGCGGTCAGGGGATTGCCATCGCCATCGAGCGGCTCTGACCCGGAAGGGGTGCGGGGGGGGCTGTCTGCCCCCCATCGCGCCAGGGCGCGATTCCCCCCGAGGATATTTGTGGCCAGATGAAGCAGGCGGTTGGTTCAGCTGAGCGCGTTGATCAGCAAGACCAGCGCCGCACCTGCTGCGGCGCCGATCGTGGCGGGCAGAGCAAAGGACCAAAAGGTGGGCGTCTGCGGTTCGTCCTTCTGGGTCTGCGCGATCAGTGCGTTTTCGACCAGTGCCGGCAGACGTGGGCCGAAGCGGGCCAGCACCATTGCGGTTTTCCCAAAATCACGCAGGGCCGCCCGGGGGCCGATGGACTGTTTGATGTAGTCTTCGACCACGGGTCGGGCGACTTCCCAGATGTTCATATGAGGGTCGAGTGAGCGCGCAACGCCTTCGACGACAACCATGGTGCGTTGCAGCAGGATCAGCTCGGTACGTGTTTCCATCCCGAACCGTTCGGTCACTTCGAACAGATAGCTCAGCAACCGCCCCATGGAAATATGCGTGGCGTCCATGCCGAAGATCGGCTCGCCCACGGCACGCAGAGCGCGGGCAAACTCGTCCACGTCCTGGTTGGCGGGAACATAGCCGGCTTCGAAATGCACCTCGGCCACGCGTTTGTAATCGCGGCGGATGAAACCGAACAGGATTTCAGCATAGACCCGGCGCGTGTATTCATCGATATGCCCCATGATGCCGTAATCATAGGCTATGATGTCTCCGTTCGCGGCCACCTTCAGGTTGCCCTGGTGCATGTCGGCGTGGAAAAAGCCGTCGCGCAGGGCATGGAGAAGGAACAGGCGCAGGACACGTTCGGCCAGATCATTGCGGTTGTGACCTGCGGCATCCAGAGCATCATTGTCACCCAGCGCGATCCCGTCCGCCCAGCTGAGCGTCATGACGCGCCGCGCGGACAGCGACCATACAACGGGGGGCAGCCAGAAGCCGGTGTCGTCCTTGGTGTTGGCGGCATATTCGGAGGCTGCCGCGCTTTCCAGACGCAGATCCAGTTCGCCGCGCACGACACCGTCGAAATGCTCGATCACCTCCACCGGTCGCAGACGGCGCGCGCCGGGGGCGAAGAGCTGGACGATCCGGGCGGCGAAATAGAACGCATCGACATCTTTGCGGAACGCGCGTTCGATCCCCGGACGCAGGACTTTCACCGCAACATCCTCGCCCGTGCTTGTCAGCTTGGCCTTGTGAACCTGCGCAATCGAGGCTGCGGCAATCGGTTCGCTGAATTCGCTGAACATGTCCGAGATCGGCTGACCCAGTTCTTTCTCGACTTCGGCCATCGCGTCGGCTTTGGAGAAAGGGGGCAGTTTGTCTTGCAGAACGCGCAGTTGCTCGGCCAGTTCATTTCCGACGACGTCAGGGCGGGTCGAGAGCACTTGGCCGAATTTGATATAGGCGGGGCCAAGCGCCGTCAGGGCGCGCGTGGCCGGTGGCATGCCGGGATCGCCTTTGTAGCCAAGCCATTGAAAGGGTTTGCCCAATGCGTGGGCCAGAATGCGAACGGCGCGCGGGGCTTCGAACGCATCCAGTACCACGTTCATGGCGCCTGTGCGCTCGAGCGTGGCGCCTGTGCGGATCAGGCGGATGATGTTATGGGGACCACGCATGTGTCAGATCTTCCAGCCGGAATGCAGCGCGGCGATACCCATGCTCAGGTTCCGGTATTTGGCGTTTTCGAAACCTGCTGTGCGAACCATGTTCAGGAACGTCTCCTGATCGGGGAACTTTCGGATCGATTCGACCAGGTACTGATAGCTGTCATAGTCATTGGCGATCAGTTTTCCCATGCGCGGGATGACGTTGAAGCTGTAAAGGTCATAGAGCTTCTGCAGCCCCTCATTGGGCAGCTGGCTGAATTCCAGCACCATAAGACGGCCGCCGGGTTTCAGCACGCGGCAAGCCTCGTTCAAAGCTTCTTGCGGGCGGGTGACGTTCCGAATGCCGAACGAGATCGTGTAGACATCGAATGTATTGTCTTCGAAGGGCAGGGCCATGGCATCGCCCACGACCCAGTTCAGGCTGTCCGACATCTGATCTGCCTCGGCACGTTGCCGCCCTTCGATCAGCATCGGCTCGGTCAGGTCCAGCACCGTGGCGTGGCCGTGACCCGCGCGCTTGAGGAACCTGAACGAGATGTCGCCCGTACCGCCTGCCACGTCCAACAGCCGCTGGCCGGGGCGTGGCGCCAGCCAGTCCATCATTGCGTCCTTCCAGACCCGGTGGATGCCCATCGACATGACGTCGTTCATCACGTCATATTTCGAGGCAACCGAGTTGAAAACGCCTTGCACGCGCCCGGCCTTTTCGGCCTCGGGGACGGTTTCGAAACCGAAATGAGTGGTCTTGTCGATGTTGTCGGACATTTGCCTTGCCGTTTGTCGAATTTCGCCTCTGTTATAGGGCCAAGAGAGGCGGGCACAATGCGGCCCTTTGAATTAGGAGCCCTGTAATGCCCGAATTGCCTGAGGTCGAGACAGTAAGACGCGGCCTGAGTCCTGCCATGGAAGGGGTCGTGATCGAACGGGCTGATGTGAACCGCCCCGATCTGCGCTGGCCGTTCCCCGAACGTATGGCCGAACGGCTGACCGGGCAGCGGGTGGAGCGGCTGCGGCGGCGGTCGAAATACATTCTGGCGGATCTCAGCAGCGGTGAGACGCTGTTGATCCATCTGGGTATGTCGGGGCGGATGACGGTGTCGGGTGATCCGTTGGGGCAATTCGTCCATGACCATCCCGCCGTGCAAAAACATGACCATGTGGTCTTTCATATGGCCAACGGCGCGCGCATCACCTTCAACGATCCCCGCCGGTTTGGCGCGATGGACCTGTTGCAAACGTCCAGCGCCGAAGATCACAAGCTGCTGTCGGTTCTGGGGCCTGAACCCTTGGGCAACGATTTTCACGACCAGCACCTGATCAGGGCGTTCAAAGGCAAGAACACCCCTGTCAAATCCGCCCTGCTGGATCAGGGAATCGTTGCCGGTCTGGGCAATATCTATGTTTGCGAAGCTCTTTATCGCGGCCGAGTGTCGCCACGTCGCAAAGCCGGACAGATTTCCGCGCCCCGCGTGGCGGCGCTTGTTCCGATCATCCGGCAGGTGTTGCAGGACGCTATCGAAGCCGGTGGGTCTTCGCTGCGGGATTTCCGCCAAGCCGATGGAGAACTTGGATATTTTCAGCACAAGTTTGATGTCTACGGCCGCGAGGGCGAGGCCTGCCGGACCGAAGGGTGCGGAGCGCCGATCAAGAGAATCACCCAGTCCGGTCGCTCATCCTTCTATTGTGCGCAATGCCAAAGATAGCTTGATCCAAGTTTTTCGCGTGGTAAGGAATCGTACCTGAACGGAACAACCGGAAGCTTTCTCCTCATGGCTTTTGAGACGATCATCGTCGAAATCGAAGACCACGTCGCACTTATCAAACTCAACCGACCGGATGCGCTGAACGCGTTGAACACCCAGTTGCTGGGTGAGCTCTGCACCGCGCTGGAAGATGCGGACAGCAACGACAAGGTGCGCTGCATCGTGATAACCGGATCGGACAAGGCCTTCGCCGCCGGCGCGGACATCAAGGAAATGTCCGAGATGAGTTTTGTCGACGTCTACAACATCAACCTTTTTGCCGATGCGAATGATCGTGTGACCGCAATTCGCAAGCCGATCATTGCGGCCGTTGCAGGTTACGCGCTAGGCGGTGGATGTGAACTTGCCATGCTGTGCGATTTCATCATCGCGGCGGACACCGCGAAATTCGGCCAGCCCGAGATCAATCTGGGCGTCATTGCCGGTCTGGGTGGAAGTCAGCGTCTGACGCGGTTCGTGGGTAAATCCAAATCGATGGACATGAACCTGACCGGGCGTTTCATGGATGCCGACGAAGCCGAGCGTGCGGGTCTCGTGAGCCGGGTGGTGCCGGCCAAGAAGCTGATCGAAGAAGCCGTGAGCGCAGCACAGAAGATTGCCGAGAAATCGCAGCTGACCGCAATGGCCGCGAAAGAAGCGGTGAACCGCAGCTACGAGCTTCCGCTGAGTGAAGGCATGTTGTTCGAGCGTCGTGTCTTCCACTCGATGTTCGCAACCGAAGATCAGAAGGAAGGCATGGCCGCGTTCCTGGAAAAGCGCACAGCGCAATTCCGCGACAAGTAAAGCGCGGAACCTCTGAGGCGGGTGTTTTAAGCCCGCCCCATATTCTTGGCCATGGTTCCAAGAATCACCTTGGCAATCTCTTTGAACTTGGCTAAAGACCCCCGTTATACATGCGCGTGCGGCCCGCTTGGCCCGACTCACACTCGTGATTTCTGATCCGGTGCGGATATGTCCGTGGCGCGCAACCCAAGATTAACGTACCTAACGAAGGTCAGATTCACATGGCAAACTCGCCTCAGGCAAAAAAGCGCGCTCGTCAGAACGAAAAGCGTTTTGCAATCAACAAAGCGCGTCGTTCGCGCATCCGCACCTATCTGCGTAAAGTCGAAGAAGCGATCGCATCCGGCGACAAGGACGCGGCGACTGCTGCTCTGCGTGCGGCTCAGCCCGAGCTGATGCGCGGCGTCACCAAGGGTGTTTTCCACAAGAACACTGCTGCCCGTAAAATGTCGCGCCTGTCCTCGCGCGTCAAAGCACTGGGCTAAGCTTTGGGGTGACCCTAGGTCACGTCAGAAAGGCTGAACCATTCTGAAAAGGCGTCGCACATCACGGCGCCTTTTTTCGTGTTGCCAGAAAACCGCGCCTTCACAAAACCGAGAGATTCTTTCGCCCAAAGACCCGAGTCAATATCAGAGTTTCGTTGCCGCGCCCCTCTCGGAATTGCTACGACTGATGTCAGCGATTCACTCGCTTGGGGGGACAGGCTGTTTTCCCGATCGAACTGACGGGCATCAGAGCGATCTGGGGACAATTGTCGACGACTGGCTTGAGCCAGGCTGCCGATCTGCCATGGAAGCCGGAATAAACCCGGTGATCTTGGCCCTGTCTAAAAATTGAGATTGCGACGTGCAACCCGATTTTCGGGACGTTCCGTTATTGCTGAGCGTCAGAACTGGGGTTGCCGAGCTCTTCGGGATGGTCCCGCCAAGCCGACTGGTTTGGCGAACCGATACCTATTGCGTGTGAGTACAACACCGGGAAACCGGCTTCGTATGAATAAGGCTGACAGGCCAATAAGAATGGGATGCGTGAGGCGCTTA